>JBGSNW010000011.1:0-4262 GCA_041739435.1 Burkholderiaceae bacterium | reverse complement strand
CGGCGTCCTCGCGCGGCGTGCGTCCGGCGTGCAGCACGGTGCCGTCCTCGGTGGGGAGGTCCGCCGTGTCGATGATGTCCTTGACGCCCACCGGCAACCCGAACAGCGGCCCGTCGCCCCGGCCTGCCGCGTGGTCCTCGTCGGCAGCCTCGGCCTGCGCCAGAAAATGCGGGCGGTCAAGATGCGCCCACGCCAGCACCTGCGGTTCGGCCACATCCACCCGCTCCAGCAGCGCCTGTGCATAGTCGGTCGCCGACAACGCGCCACCGGTCAGCCGGGCATGGGCTTCGACCGCGCTGAAGCCCGCGAGCGAGGCTGGGTCCGGCAGCATCATGGCGTCACCGCCCATACAACACGCCCGGCAGCCAGTTCACAAGCGCCGGGAAGATGTACATCAGGGCCATCGCGACAAACACCATGGATACAAACGGCAGGCAGCCCTTGAAGATCGTCCCCAGCAGAACCTGTTTGGGCGCGACACCCTTCAGGTAATAGGCCGACATGGCCATGGGTGGCGTCAGGAACGAGGTCTGCAGGTTCAGCGCAATCAGGATGCCGAAGAAGATCGGGTCCACATTGAAGTGCTCCAGCAGGGGCAGGAAGATCGGCACAAAAATGATGATGATCTCGCTCCACTCCAGCGGCCAGCCCAGGAGGAAGATGATGACCTGCGTCAGCAACAGGAACGTCACGGTGTTCAGGTTCAGGCCCAGGACGAATTCCTTGACCACGGTCTCGCCGCCCAGATAGCTGAAAATCGACGAGAACAGCCACGACCCCACAAACAGGTAGCACACCATGGCGGAGGTGCGTGCCGTCAGGTACACCGCCTCACGCAATTTACCCCACGACATGGCGCGGTAGGCGAAGGCCAGCAGGACCGAGCCCAGGGCCCCGATAGCGGCAGCCTCGCTGGGCGTTGCCAAGCCGAACAGGATGGCGCCGAGCACCGACATGATCAGTGCCGCCAGCGGCAGGAACGCCTTCAATAGCAGCAGAACGACAGCAAAGAACGGCATGACGTCCTGGTCCTTGGGCAGGCGCGGCATCAGGTTGGGATTCAACACCGCACGCACCACCACGTACACCATGTACAACCCGGCCAGCAAAAACCCGGGGATCAGCGCGGCTGCATAGAGCTTGACCACGGAGACCCCCGCCGTGGCGCCGTACACGATCAACATGATCGACGGTGGAATCAGAATGCCCAACGTGCCACCGGCACAGATCACGCCGGCCGAGATGCTCTGGTCGTAGCGTGCTTTCAACATCGCCGGAAACGCCAGCAACCCCATCAGGGTAACCACCGCACCCACAATGCCGGTGGCGGTCGCAAACAGGGCACACGTCACGAGCGCGGCGATGGCCATCGCACCAGGCACTCGCCGGAACGCGATCTGCAGGCTGAGAAACAGGCGGTCCAGGATGTTGGACCGCTCGATCATGTAGCCCATGAACAGGAACAGCGGAATTGCCACCAGGATGTCACTGTTCATCACGCTGAAGGTGTTCTGCGTGAAGAGGTAGAAAACACGGTTGTCGAAAAAAGCCTGGTCGGGCGTAAAGTAGGCGTAGAAACCGAAAGCCACGCCCATCGCCATCAGCGTGAAGGCAATGGGAAAACCCAGCATGATGATGAAGATGAACAGCCCCAGCATCAGCAGGGCGAGTTGCGGGTTGCTCATGATTGGGCTCCGGTTGCAGTGGCGGCCTGCTGAAGTTGCGCCTCCAGTTCTTCAACGTCGTGCATTCGCGCGGGCCATTGGCCTTCCTGGAGGCACAACACACAACGCAGCACTTCGGCGATGCCCTGCAGGGTCAGCAGCACACCCGCCGCGGGAATCAGCATCTTGAGCGGCCAGATCGGCACACCGGCCGGACTGTTGACGCTGACCTCCTTGATGGCGTAGGCCTCATGGCCATAGCCCCAGCCGGCGATCACCAGCGCCAGCACCCCTGGAAAAAAGAAAATCATATAAAGAAAAATCTCCAGCCGGGCCTGGTTGCGCGGCTTCCACCGCCGGTAAAAAATATCTGCCCGCACGTGGCCGCCCCGCGACAGCGTGTAAGCCCCCGACATCAGGAACAGGGCGCCATACAGGATGTAGCTGAAGTCAAATGCCCAGCTGGTCGGGTCGCGCAGCGCATACCGCACGAACACTTCATAACTCACGCCCAGCGTGAGGATCACGATGCACCATGCGAACGCATGGCCCACCGATTTGCTGAGCAGATCGATGGTGTGGATGACAGAGCGGATCATTGTTCAACTTCCTCAAAAACAAGGGAGGCCCGCGGCCTCCCTTCAGTGCTGGAGCAGCCCTGACAATGTGTCAGGCCATGCCCGGAATCTTGCCATGGATGTGCTCGTACCCGAGCCTGTAGTCGGCGTCGTTCAGGAAATGGTAACGCCCAACACGCTTGGACCATGCCTTCTGGCTCTCGACCACCTTCTTGAAGAAAGGATCTTCGTCCGACAGCTTCTTGGCAACCACGTCCCACGCCTTGAGCTGTGCCTCGAAAATGGACTTGGGCGTGCGGGTGACGTTGACCTTGTCCTTGTTGATCAGGTCATCGAGGTCACGAGAATAGTTGTCCATGGCGGTCCAGTAGTTGGACGCGGTGGCCGCCTCGGCCGAGTAACGCAGGATGGCCTGCAGGTCTTTGGGCAAGGCATCGTGTTTCTTGCGGTTGAACACGATCTCGAAGAACTCCATGGCCTGGTGGAAGCTGCCCATCATGTAGTTCTTGGCCACGTCCTGGGCGCCGAAGCGGCGGTCGGAAGTCGGGTTGTTGAACTCGAAGGCCTCGATCACGCCGCGGTCCATGGCAGGGACAATTTCGCCGCCGGGCAACTGCGTCACTTTCAGGCCCATCTCCTGCATCAGGTCGGCGGCCAGGCCCACCGTGCGGTACTTCAAGCCCTTCATGTCGGCCGCACTCTTGACCGGCTTCTTGAACCAGCCCAGCGGCTGCGTGGGCATGGGCATGGCAAAGTAGCCCACCAGATCGAGATTGATCTTTTTCAGCAGCTCGTTGTACATCTCGAGACCGCCGCCACGGTAGATCCAGGCCAGCGTCTGGGGCGCGTCGCAACCGTTGATCGGGCCGGAGCCAAACAGCGACGCCACCTTGCTTTTGCCATACCAGTACACCGGCACCGTGTGGCCGGCATCCAGCACGCCCTTGTTCACGGCGTCGGTCACTTCAAACGGCTTGACCACGGCGCCGGCGACCAGATAGTCGATGCGCAGCCGGCCACCCGACATTTCATTGACGCGCTTGACGTATTCCTCGGCCATCTCGTTGAAGATGTCCTTGGCACCCCACGCGCCTTGCATCTTGAAGACGATGGGCGACTGTGCCACCGCCACCATCGGAGCGGCCATGGCAACAGCACCCGCAGCGCCGGACACTGCGGCACCCAGGAACCTGCGGCGCGCAGGCTTGCTGTGTTCGGTTACGGACGGCACGGCAAGGGTCGGGTCGGTCATGCTTGTCTCCTGTCGAATGCGGCTTGAATGGTTTAGGCAATTGGGCACGCTTCTGCGAGCCCTACTGACCCCACCACTTTGTGGCCGCAATCCGCCGCCCGCAAGCCGGTATTACCCCAACACCCACTCAAGTCGAGGGCTCTGACGAATGCCCCGAAGGCACCTGCCACGATGATCTGGCCGTTGCTCAGGCTGTGCTGGTCACCGATGACCGACTCGGATGTGCCCCACCCCGCTGTCACCAGCTTGGGTGTTACGAGCTCACGGCACGTATCGGCTTCAGTCGCATCGGTCGCCCGTTCTCTCTATCGTCCTTGGCCACCGGCCGGCCCGGCCCACAGCCGAGAAAACTGGAAGGACAGTTCTCGGTGATGCCGAATCGACAGCAGGTGAAGCAAGTGGCCGGGCGTCGCAACCGTGTACAGGATCAGGCAGTCCGCGTGCAGGTACTCGCGCAGGCGAACAGCTGCACCCGCCGGCAACGCAGCAAGTAGCGCGAGCGCCTCGGCAGACTGCGGCGGCTGGTCCAGATAGCGTCGCCCGATACGGGGAAAGCGCCGGAGATTCGGGATGACGGTGGTGCGCAGTTCGCCAAGCAGCTTGTCGTAGGCAGACGCCGCATCGGCCTCGGTCAAGAAGCCCTCGATCGCCTGCAGCCGGCCCAGAAAGCTGGCGGTCAGTTCGACGCGAACGACTGGCTCAGCCACGCTTGCGCGCGGTCCCGCTGGTCTTCACCTGGCCCTTCATGCTGGACTTTCGCGCACCCGA
>JBGSNW010000535.1:0-2140 GCA_041739435.1 Burkholderiaceae bacterium | reverse complement strand
GGCGTGCGCTCGCCCATGCTCATGGCCTCGCCGGCAAAACCCGCATAGTCGGCCAGCGTGACGGCGCAATCGGCCACGGGCACCTGCCAGGGGCCGACCATCTGATCGCGGTGGCTGAGGCCGCCCACGGTGCGGTCGCCGATGGTGATCAGGAAACGCTTGGAGGCGACCGTCGGGTGCGCCAGCACGTCCATGGCCGCCTGCTGCAGCGCCACGCCGTCCAGGAACAGCGGCCGGAACTTCCGGGCGACCGAGGTGACGTCGCGGTGCATCTTGGGCGGCTTGCCCAGCAGCACGCCCATGGGCATGTTGACTGGGGGGGGGGTGGCCCCCACGCTTGTCGCTTCGCGTACTGTGCTGCCCCCCGGGGGGGCTGAGCTTGCTTGGGAGCGGCCCGGCGCGGCGCTCTTGGCCCCCACGCTTGTCACTGCGTGTGGTTCGCTGCCCCCCGAGGGGGCTGAGCTTGCTTGGGGCGGCCCGGCGCGGTGGCCTGAGGCCCCCACGCTCCCCACTTCGTGTGGTTCGCTGCCCCCCGAGGGGGCTGAGCTTGCTTGGGAGCGGCCCAGCGCGGCGCTCATGGCCTCCACGCTTGTCATTTCACCGGAGTCGCCGTCCGTCAGCACGAGATTGCGCTCTTCGGTGGCCACGCCCACCACCGCGAACGGGCAGCGCTCGCGTTCGCAGAAGGCCTTGAACTGGGGCAGCGACTCCGGCGCGATGGCCAGCACATAACGTTCCTGGCTTTCGTTGGACCAGATTTCCTTGGGCGCGAGGCCGGATTCTTCGAGTGGCACCGCGCGCAGATCGAAGCGGGCGCCGCGGCCGGCGTCGTTGGTGAGTTCGGGGAAGGCGTTGGACAGTCCGCCCGCGCCCACGTCGTGGATGGCCAGGATCGGATTGGCGCCGCCCTGCGCCCAGCAATGGTTGATGACCTCCTGCGCGCGCCGCTCGATCTCGGGGTTGCCACGCTGCACCGAGTCAAAGTCGAGCTCGGCCGCATTGGCACCCGTGGCCATGGAGCTGGCCGCGCCACCGCCCATGCCGATGCGCATGCCCGGCCCGCCGAGCTGGATCAGCAGCGTGCCCGCCGGAAATTCGATCTTGCGGGTCTGGTCCGCGTCGATGGTGCCCAGCCCACCCGCGATCATGATGGGCTTGTGGTAGCCGCGGTGAATGGCGTCCACGTCGGAGACGATGGTCTGCTCGTACTCGCGAAAGTAGCCCAGCAGGTTGGGCCGGCCAAACTCGTTGTTGAATGCCGCGCCGCCCAGTGGGCCTTCGGTCATGATCTGCAGCGGGCTCGCGATGTGCGCGGGTTTGCCGAACGTGCCCATGCCATGCTGGGGCCACAGGCGCGAAACGGTGAAGCCCGTCAGCCCCGCCTTGGGTTTGGAGCCCCGGCCGGTGGCCCCTTCGTCGCGGATTTCGCCGCCCGCGCCGGTGGACGCGCCAGGGAACGGCGAGATGGCGGTCGGATGGTTGTGGGTTTCCACCTTCATCAGCACATGGCTCAGGGCAGTCTCTTTCTGATAGCAAGAAGAGACCATTTCACGGGGGCTGAAGGCATATTTGGCCATGAAACGCTCCACCGTGGAGCCTTCCATGACCGACGCGTTGTCGGAGTACGCCACCACCGTGTGGCGCGGCTGGGCCTGGTGCGTGTGGCGGATCATGCCGAACATGCTCTGGTCCTGCGGCACGCCGTCGATGGAGAAGCTGGCGTTGAAGATCTTGTGCCGGCAGTGCTCGCTGTTGGCCTGCGCGAACATCATCAGTTCCACGTCGCTGGGGTTGCGTTCCAGGGTGGTGAAGGCATCGACCAGGTAGTCGATCTCGTCGTCGGCCAGCGCCAGCCCGAACTGGCGGTTGGCGGCTTGCAGCGCCTGGTGGCCCCCGCCCAGCACGTCCACCCATTCCATGGGCGCGGCGGGCAACTCGTTGAACAGGCCGTCAGCCCCGGTGCGGTCGAACAGCACGCTTTCGGTCATGCGGTCGTGCAGCAGCTCGGCCACGGCGGCGCGTTGCGCGTCCGACAGCGAAGGCGCGGCCAGCAACCCGGCCTTGAGTTGCACCCGGTATTCGGTGATGCGCTCGATGCGCCGCACGGCCAGCCCGCAGTTGTGCGCGATGTCGGTCGCCT
>JBGSNW010000181.1:0-3975 GCA_041739435.1 Burkholderiaceae bacterium | reverse complement strand
GCGCCCGCAACGGGGGGCGGTGTCATGAGTGTGGCCATGACCGGGGCCGACTGGCTCACGCTGTTCACGCACTTTGCCTCGCTCTCGCTGCTGGCCGTGGGCGGCGCCATCACCACCGCGCCCGACATGCACCGTTTTCTGGTGACCGAGCAGCAATGGCTGACCGACGCACAGTTCACCTCGTCCATCGCCATCGCCCAAGCCGCGCCCGGGCCCAATGTGCTGTTCGTGGCGCTCATGGGCTGGAACGTCGGCATCAATGCCGCTGGCGGCACGCTGGCCGGCCCATGGTCCTGGGCGCTGGCGCTGATGGGCGTGGCCCTGGCCATGACGGCCATCCTGCTGCCGTCGTCGGTGCTCACCTATTCGGCCACGCGATGGGCCCACCACAACCGCGAACTGCGCGCCGTGCGTGCCTTCAAGCAGGGCATGGCCCCGATTGTGATTGCCCTGCTCATCGCCACCGGCTGGCTGCTCATCGCCGCCCACCCCCGTGCCGCAACCGACTGGCCGCTGTGGCTGCTCATGCTGTTCAGCACCCTGCTGGTCTGGCGCACCAAAATCCACCTGCTGTGGCTGATCGGCGCCGGTGCGGTGCTGGGCGCCTTGGGATGGGTGTAGGCGGGGCCGGGCGGGCCTGCGCGCAAGCGGGCACGGGCACAAAGCGGCGCAGCGTCGTTTTGGGCGAAATTTTTAATAAAATATGGCCTTGGCCCCCGTCAAATGGTCATAGTTTGCTATTGATTAAATACTTTTAATAATTCCCACCGACCGTGTCCGTTGGCCGGTCAAAGAACCCATGAACCCCATGAGACTGCGCAACATGCTCCTCCTGATCGCCATTCCTGGCGTGCTGCTGCTCGTCGTCGCACTCGCGATCGCGCTGGGCGGCCCCACCCGGCCTGCCGCCATGGCCAGCATCAATGCGCCGTTCGCGTCCGTCGATTTTTCAGACTTGCCAGCCCCAATGACCTACCTGGCGCGCGAGGGGCAGGCGCTGGCCTACCGCCGGTACACACCCCCGGGCAATGCACCGGCCAAGGGCAGCGTGACGCTGGTGCATGGCTCCTCGGCCAGCAGCAACAGCATGCATCCGCTGGCCAAGGCCCTGGCCGCCGCGGGCTACCAGGTCTTTGCCCTGGACATGCGCGGGCATGGGCAGTCGGGCCACAAGGGCCACATTGCCTACGTGGGGCAACTCGAATCCGATGTGGCGGACTTCGCGCGCGCAGTGCAGCCCGCCCTGCCACGCACGCTGGCGGGGTTTTCGGCGGGCGGCGGTTTTGTGTTGCGCGTGGCCGGCAGCGAACACCAGTCCAGCTTCGCAAGTTACCTGCTGCTCGCGCCGTTCATCAGCCAGGACGCGCCCAACCAACGGCCACAAAGTGGCGGCTGGGTCAGCGTCGGCATTCCCCGCATCGTGGGGCTGAGCCTGCTCAACGCCGTGGGGGTGCGTGCGCTCAACGGCCTGCCCGTGACCGCATTTGCGCTCGACGACCGGGCACGGGCGTTTCTCACACCCGAGTACGACTTCAACCTGGCGATGAACTTCCGGCCACAACGCGACTATGCGGCCAACATCCGCCATGTCGGTCGCCCCGTGGCGGTTTTGGCCGGGACCGCCGACGAGGCGTTCTTCTCGGACCGGCTGGAAGAAATTTTTCGCGCCGCCGGCAAGAACTGGCCGGTGGAGCTGCTGCCCAGGGTCGGCCATATCCCGCTGACGCTGGACCCCACCGCCATCGCGGCCATCGTCCGCCGCGTGGCCCTGTTGCAGCAGACGGCCCCACAAAACGCCCTCGCCAACTGACGGATTGCCCAGAGGCCAACACGCCACAACACAAAAGCCCGCTCGCCTGACGCAGAGCGGGCCATCGGTGATGGGCCGCGCCAACCCGGGCTCCCGGGCGGGCGTACCCACACCTCAGGGCTTCAGGTGCCGACCTTGCCGCCGTCGTCCTTGGTGATGACGATGGTCGCCGTGCGGGGGCGGTTGCCCAGGCCGTAGCCGGCGTTGGACGGCCACTGGCTGGTGTACTTGGTGGGGTCGGCGATGTCGGCCATCCGGGTGCCTTCACCCGGGTGCTGGATGTTGACGAACAGCGTCTTGCCGTCCGGCGTCTCGGCCAGGCCGGTGATCTCGCAGTCCTTCGCACCCACCAGGAAACGTTTGAGCAGCGCCCCGGGGGCCTTGCCGACAAAGGTGTCGACCGTCAGGGTGGTGCTGTCGGCCCTGGTGTAGCTCAGCGTGGTTTTGGCGCCGTCGCCCACCTGGCCGGGCATGGCGGCCAGCATCATGGGGTTGGTGACGTCGGTGTAGGCGCCGTCGTCGGTCTGGATCCACATGATGCCGGTGGCGGGGCTGAACACCAGGCCGTCAGGGCTGGAGAAGTCGTTGTCGGCCGTGAGGTTGGACAGGTTGACCTTGCTGGCGTCGGCGCCGGACTCGGCGCCAAACGCGTAGACGTCCCAGGTGAACGTGGTGGCTGCCGAACCGGCCGCGCCTTCCTTCACGCGCAGGATGTGCCCGTTGGGGTTGCCGTTCTGGGCGGTCGCGCCCTTGAAGTCGGTGTAGACGCGTGGGTTCGGGCCGTCGGGCGCGACCTGGCTGCTGCTGGAGGGTTCCACACGGCGGTTGCTGTTGTTGGTCAGCGTGAAATAGATCTCGCCGTTGGCCGGGTTGACGCCGCACCATTCGGGCCGGTCCATCTTGGTGGCGCCCACGGCGTCGGCGGCCAGGCGGGCGTTGACGCAGACATCGGCCTGGTCGGCAAAGGCATAACCGCCGAAGCTGGCGATGGTGGTATTGGCGATGGACAGCTCCACCCACTGGCCCGAGCCGTCGCTGTTGAACTTGGCGACGTACAACGTGCCGCTGTCGAGGTATTTGTCGCCGGTGGCGATGGTGCTGATCGGGCTGGCGTCGGCGGCGTCCCAGTTGGCGGTACTCACGAACTTGTAGATGTATTCACCGCGCGAATCGTCCCCCATGTACACGGCCAGCGGCTTGCCCGCCACCGGCAGACTGAAGGAGGCGCTCTCGTGCGCGAAGCGGCCCAGGGCCGTGCGTTTTTTGGCGGCGCGGGTTTTGTCGTAAACGTCGATCTCGACGATGTAGCCCATGCCGTTGAGCTCGTTGCGGTAGTCGTCGCTGCCGTCGACGCTGGTGCCGAGCTGGCTGATGTTCCAGCGCGCGTATTTGTCGGCGCTGCCGCCGCTCTCCCAGCCGTGGCGCGATGCCGCGCCCTGGCTGCGGCCGTAGCGGTTGAGCGACGTGACGCTCTTGTCGTTGCCGCGGGCGGTATTGTCCGTGCCGGTACGGGTGAAGTAGCCGGCCCAGTTCTCCTCGCCCGTCAGGAAGCTGCCCCAGGGCGTCTTGCCGGTGCCGCAGTTGTTGATCGTGCCGCGTGTGCGCGTGCCGTCCGTCGAGAACCGGGTCACCAGCAGGGCGTTGCCCCGGGCCGGGCCGGCAATTTCGATGTTGCTCAGCGGCGTGAGGCGGAAATTGAAGCCCGACGCCTGCACCGTGGCCCATTTGCCCGACGTCTTGCGCACTTCAACCACGGAAATGCCGTGAATGGCCACCTCCTTGTCCACCTCGGTCGCGGGGCGTGGCAAGGTGTTGGTGCCGCCGTCGGCATGCAGAAAGAAGGAACTGAACGCCTCGTTGGTGGTGGCCTCATGGTTGATCGCCAGCAGGCCGCGGTCGATCGCCGTGGTCGAGGGGCGGCCACTGGCATCCAGGCCAAAAAATTCCATGCCGTCGTGGTGGTCGCCGGCGCGGTTCTCGTAATCGGTGTCGGTGCCGTTGTTCAGGTAGGCCGGGGTGGCGGCCGTCAGCGGGTCGCCCAGGGCGTAGATCACGCTGGCGGTGTAGCCTGCGGGCACCACCACGGTGTCCAGCAGGCTTTTGCCCACGGCGGTGAAGCCCAACGGCGCCTCTGTGGGCGTGGCGGGCGCGGCAACGGCGTCGCT
>JBGSNW010000499.1:0-3375 GCA_041739435.1 Burkholderiaceae bacterium | reverse complement strand
AACACGAGCGGAGCCGCTAACAACATCCGAAGGATGGCGAACGCAAGGGGGCAATCTCGATCAGTCGGCCATGAGCGCCGCCGGGTCCTCAGCGCTTAGCACGCTTTGCGCCCAGGTGCCCAGCTTGGCCGTGTCGCAGCGCAGAATTTGCTGCTTGACGGCCAGGATCTGTGCCGGATGCATGGAGAAGCTGCGCAAGCCCATCCCGATCAGCAGTCGCGTCATGGCGACATCACCAGCCATCTCGCCGCACACGCTCACGCCCTTGCCCTGCGCGTTGCACTCGGCGATGGTGTCGGCCACCAGGCGCAGCACGGCCGGGTGCAGCGGGTCGTAGAGGTGCGCCACGGATTCATCGGCGCGGTCGATGGCCAGCGTGTACTGGATCAGGTCGTTGGTGCCGATGGACAGGAAGTCGAAGTATTTCAGGAACAGCTTGAGCGTGAGCGCCGCGGCCGGGATTTCGATCATCGCGCCCAGCCGCACCGGGCCGTAGGGCACGCCACGGTTGTCCAGCTCGGCCCGGGCAAAGTCGATCAGCGAGAGGGTCTGGCGGATTTCGCTGACGTGCGCCAGCATCGGAATCAGCAGGTTGACCTTGCCGTGCGCGGCCGCGCGCAGGATGGCGCGCAGCTGCGTGAGAAACATGGCCGGGTCGGCCAGGCTCCAGCGGATGGCGCGCAGGCCCAGCGCCGGATTGAGGTGGCCGTCGTCACGGGCTTTTTCGTGGCGCGCGTCGAGCTGCTTGTCGGCGCCAATGTCCACCGTCCGGATGGTCACGGGCAGCCCTTTCATGCCTTCGACCGCGCGGCGGTAGGCCTGGTACTGCTCTTCCTCGCTGGGCAGCTTGGTCTGGCGCCCCAGGAACAGGAATTCGCTTCGAAACAGCCCCACGCCCACGGCGCCGGCGTCGATGGCTGCTGCTGCGTCCTCGGGCATTTCGATGTTGGCCAGCAACTCGATCTTCTGCCCGTCCAGCGTCAACGCCGGGGTGTGGCGCAGGCGCGAAAGGCGGCCGCGTTCGAGCTCGCCCTGACGCTGGCGAAAGCCGTATTCGGCCAGGATGATGGGCGAGGGATCGACGATGACCACGCCGGCATCGCCGTCGATGATGACCCAGTCGTCCTGGCGCACCAGCTGACTGGCCGAGCGCGCGCCCACCACGGCGGGGATGTCCATGCTGCGCGCCACGATCGCAGTGTGCGAGGTCTTGCCGCCCACGTCGGTGACAAAGCCCGCGAACACACTTTGCTTGAACTGCAGCATGTCGGCGGGCGACAGGTCGTGCGCGATCAGCACCAGCGGCACGTCCTGCGTGTCGTCGAGCAGCAGCTCGTGCTGACGCAAAAGCCCGGTGGAGCGGCGCGACGCGTGGGGCGGCGCCACCGGCGAGCCCACGCCTTTCATGTAGCGCAGGATGCGTTCGACCACCTGCTCCAGGTCGGCCTTGCGCTCGCGCAGGTACTCGTCTTCCATCTCGTCGAACTGACGGGCAATCAATTCGAGCTGGGTTGTGAGCGCCCACTCGGCGTTGTAGAGCCGGTCGGTGATCCAGTGTTTGACGCCGGTGGTCAGCGCGTCGTCCTGCAGCAGCATCAGATGCACGTCCAGCAGCGCGTGCAGCTCGTGCGGTGCCTCTTTTGGCCCCATCTCGTCCAGGCTTTGCTGCAGGCGGTGGATCTCCTCGACCACGGCATTGCGCCCGGCTCGCACCCGCTCGATCTCGGCGTCCACCTGGCCCGCCTCGATGAAGTAATGCGCCACATCGGCCCGACTCGACGCGATCAGCACCGCCCGCCCGATGGCAATGCCGCGCGCGACAGGAAGGCCGTGGATGGAAAACGTCATGGGGCACTCCAACCCATCGTGGGCACAGAACCCATCGGCCGCCGCGCCGGGCCGCCCCAAGCCAGGCCAGCCCCCCCGGGGGGCAGCGCAGTACACGCAGTGACAAGCGTGGGGGCCATCTACTCCCCTTCCCCAAACTTGTCCGCAATCAGGGCCAGCAGGGCCTCCATGGCCTCCTGCTCGCGCTCGCCCTGGGTTTCCAGCGTGACTTCCGTGCCGATCCCGGCCGCGAGCATCATCACGCCCATGATGCTTTTGGCGTTGACGCGGCGCTCGCCCCGGCTCATCCAGACTTCGCACGGGAAGCTTCCCGCCAGCTTGGTGAGCTTGGCCGAGGCCCGCGCATGCAGCCCCAGCTTATTGTTGATGGTCGTGGTGGTTTGGATCATTTGGTTTTTTTGCCTGATTCTGGGGCGCGGTGATGGCCACCTGCATGACCCCCTGCGTCCCCCCCACCATGGCCCGCGCCACCAGGGCGTCCAGCGATTCGTGGCGGTAGCTCACGGTGCGCAGCAGCATGGGCAGGTTCACGCCGGTGATCAGGCGCGAGTTCACGCCGTCCACCAGCTTCTGGGCGATGTTGCAGGGCGTGGCGCCAAAGACGTCGGTCAGCACCAGAATCCGTGGCGTGCCCAGTTGCACCATGGCGATGCGCGCCGCGCCCATGGTTTCCTCGGGCGGCATGTTGGGCAAAACGTCCAGCGCGGCCACGCCGACCCCACAATCGGGGAATACATGCAGCGCACATTGCCGCAGGGCACTGGCCAATGGCGCGTGGGCGATGATGAAGATACTGTTCATGGCGGGGTACTCGCAGGATTATCGCGCCCCGCCCACAGGAAAACACCGTACGCGGCCACACAACAGGCCAGATAAACCCCAAACGCCGCCTGGAACGCGGCCAGTTCGGCCAGCCCGGCGGCGCGGAAGCCGTCGATCATCAAACCGATGCCCCACTGGACCACGAACACACCCGAGAAAATCACCAGGTTGTAGGCCGTCAGCGCCCGCCCGGCCAGTGCGGGCGCAAACGCCATGCCCACGGCCGGTTGTGCCAGAGAGACAAAGCTGCAGCCCATGCAATACAAGGAAAAAACGGCAATGGTCCATGTCCCCAGGTCTTTGTTAGCTATTATTAATATAGCCATCAGGAAGAAGCTGGAAGGCAGCCCCCAGGCGATCAACCGGTCGGTCCCGAGCCCACGCCGGGCCAGCAAGGGGTTGACGAGGCCCCAGGTCCAGAAGGTGCCCAGCATCGACAGGTTGATCCAGAACAGCCCCGTGGCCGCCTGCAGCGCGCTGTAGCCCGCCACCCGGACCATCCATGGGCCGGCCCACAGGGTCTGCATGGCCACCAGGCCACCGTATACAAAAAAACCCAGCGGGGTCATGCGGCGGAAATAAGGATGGCGCCACACCGCCGCGTACGTGTTCGCCGCTCCCAGCGGCGCAGCAACAGCCCGCGGCCAGCCGGGGACCCGCCACGCGATCACAACCATCGCCACGACCACCAGCACCGCCAGCGCC
>JBGSNW010000491.1:0-7488 GCA_041739435.1 Burkholderiaceae bacterium | reverse complement strand
GGTGCGTGAGGGCCGGATCAGGCCCGGTGCCGCAGCCGGTGCCGGGCTCCTGTCGTGCGTGGCGACCACGTTGCAGTTGCTGGTGGTGGCCGCGGCGGTGCGACCCATGTGGCTGGCTTCACTGTGGCCACCGGTGCTTGTCGGGTCTGTGGTGGTGGGCGTGTTCGGGTGGCTGCAGTTGCGTGCTGCGCCGCTGCCGACAGCGCAGGCTGCACAGCGATTGTTCAGCCTGCGGTCGGCTGCAATGGTGGCGACGATGCTCACGGGCATCCAGGCCGTGGTGTATGCGGTGACGCTCTGGCTGGGCGACACAGGCTTCATGCTGGCCACGTTGCTGGCTTCGCTGATGGATCTGCACGCTGCCGCAGCGGCGGTGATGTCGCATGGCGCAGCCGACGTCGCGCTACCCGCACTTCACAGGTCGACGTTGATGGCGGCGGTGGCGGTGCACGGGTTGAACAAGGCGGTGGTGGCCGCCATCAGCGGTGGCCGCGCCTTTGCTCTGGCCCTGTTGCCCGGACTCGTAGCCCAGGCGGGCATGTTCGCGGGGGTTCTGTGGTGGATCCGTTGATGCGGTTTACATGTTGCGCCGGTACTGCCCACCGACTTCGAACAGCGCGTTGGTGATCTGGCCCAGCGAGCAAACGCGCACCGCGTCCATCAGTATCTCGAACACGTTGGCGTTGTCCATCACGGCCTGTTGCAGGCGTTTGAGCTGTACCGGAGTTTCGTCCGCGTGGCGCGCATGGAAATCCTGCAGGCGCTGGAGCTGGCTCTGCTTTTCGGCGTCCGTCGATCGGGCCAGTTCCAGTTTTTCCACGACCGCGTCGCCATGCGGGTTGCGGAAGGTGTTGACGCCCACGATGGGCAGCTCACCTGTGTGCTTGAGCATCTCGTAGTGCATGCTCTCGTCCTGGATGCGGCCACGCTGGTAGCCGGTTTCCATGGCGCCCAGCACGCCCCCGCGCTCGGCGATTTTCTCGAACTCGGCCAGCACCGCCTCTTCCACCAACTCGGTCAGCTCCTCGATGATGAAGGCGCCCTGGCTCGGGTTTTCGTTCTTGGCCAGGCCCCATTCGCGGTTGATGATGAGCTGGATCGCCATGGCGCGGCGCACCGAGTCTTCGGTCGGCGTGGTGATGGCCTCGTCGAACGCGTTGGTGTGCAGGCTGTTGCAGTTGTCGTAAATGGCAATCAGTGCCTGCAGCGTGGTGCGGATGTCGTTGAACTGGATCTCCTGCGCGTGCAGGCTGCGGCCGCTGGTCTGGATGTGGTATTTGAGCTTCTGGCTGCGTTCGTTGGCGCCATATTTTTCCTTCATGGCCACGGCCCAGATGCGGCGCGCCACGCGGCCCATCACCGTGTATTCCGGGTCCATGCCGTTGCTGAAGAAAAAGCTCAGGTTGGGGGCGAAGTCGTCGATGTGCATGCCACGCGCCAGGTAGGCCTCGACGAACGTGAAGCCGTTGCTGAGCGTGAACGCCAGCTGGCTGATGGGGTTGGCGCCGGCTTCGGCGATGTGGTAGCCGCTGATCGACACGCTGTAGAAATTTCGCACGTTGTGGTGCACGAAGTATTGGGCAATGTCGCCCATGACCTTGAGGCTGAACTCGGTCGAGAAGATGCAGGTGTTCTGGCCCTGGTCTTCTTTCAGGATGTCGGCCTGCACCGTGCCGCGCACGTTGGCCAGCACCCATTCGCGGATCTTGGCGGCCTCGGTGTCGGTGGGGTCGCGGCCGTTGTCGGTCTTGAATTTTTCAATGTTCTGGTCGATGGCGGTGTTCATGAACATCGCCAGGATGGTCGGCGCCGGGCCGTTGATGGTCATGGACACGCTGGTGCTCGGGCTGCACAGGTCGAACCCGTCGTACAGCACCTTCATGTCGTCCAGCGTGGCGATGCTCACGCCGGAATTGCCGATCTTGCCGTAGATGTCGGGGCGTGGGTCGGGGTCGTTGCCATACAGCGTGACCGAATCGAAAGCGGTCGAGAGGCGCTTGGCCGACATGCCCGCGCTCAGCAGCTTGAACCGGGTGTTGGTCCGGAAGGCATCGCCCTCGCCGGCGAACATGCGCGTCGGGTCTTCGTTCTCGCGCTTGAAGGCAAAGGTGCCGGCGGTGTAGGGGTAGCTGCCCGGCACGTTGTCCAGCATGAGCCACTTGAGGATTTCGCCATGGTCTTCATACTGCGGCAGGCTCACCTTGCGGATGGTCGTGCCCGAGAGCGACTTGCTGGTGAGCGCCGTGCGGATTTCGCGGTCGCGGATTTTCACCACATATTCGTCACCGGCGTAGGCCGCCTGCATCTGCGGCCATTGTTTGAGCAGGTGCAGTGCGTCGCGGTCCATGCGGGTCAGGCGCTGCCCGGCCAGATCGAGCGCAGCCTCGGCCGCGGGCGCGCGGCCGGGCTTGTCAACCTTCAGCATGCGCGCGGCTTCCTTGAGCTGCTGGATTTCACGGGCCAGCGTGGCTTGTGCACGGGCGCGTTTTTTGTAGCCGCGCACGGTGTCGCTGATTTCGGCCAGGTACCGCGTGCGGGCGGCGGGCACCACCGGCGTCTGGTGGGTGCTGTGGCGCACGTCCACCGGCGGCAGCTTGCCGTCGGTCAAGGGGAGCCCCAGCTGGATCAGTCGCGCCTTGAGCGCCTGGTACAGGGCGCTCACGCCGTCGTCGTTGAAGCGCGCGGCCATGGTGCCAAACACCGGCATCTGGTCGGCAGGGGTGGTCCAGGCCTCTTTGTTGCGTTGCACCTGCTTGGCCACGTCGCGCAGGGCGTCGGCGGCACCCTTGCGGTCAAATTTGTTGATGACCACGAACTCGGCAAAGTCGAGCATGTCGATTTTTTCGAGCTGGCTGGCCGCGCCGAATTCGGGCGTCATCACGTACACCGGCACGTCCACGTGCGGCACGATGGCGGCATCGCCCTGGCCAATGCCCGAGGTTTCAACCACGATCAGGTCAAAACCGGCCGCCTTGCAAGCGGCCAGCACGTCGGGCAGGGCGGCGCTGATTTCGCTGATGGTGTCGCGTGTGGCCAGACTGCGCATGAAGACACGCTGTGCAGTCTCCGTTTGCTCAGGGCCAGGCCTGTCCTGAGCTTGTCGAAGGGGCGAAGGGCTCTCCGGGGCTTCGACAGGCTCAGCCCGAACGGTGGTGTGGGCCCACGGCCCGATGGCGTTCATGCGGATGCGGTCGCCGAGCAGGGCGCCGCCGCTTTTGCGGCGCGAAGGGTCGATGGAGATCAGGGCCACGCGCAGGCGGTCGTCCTGGTCCAGCCGCAGGCGGCGGATCAGCTCGTCGGTCAGGCTGGACTTGCCCGCGCCGCCGGTGCCGGTGATGCCGATGACGGGTATAGTTTTTGTAGCAGAATATGACCGTATGACGGGGGCTAAGGCCTCATTTGCCTTGAAATTTTCAATGGCGGTGATCCATTGCGCCAAGGCGCGCCAGGCCATCTCGTCATGGCCCTGGATCGCCTCGATGCGGGTGGGCGCATGCGAGGACAGGTCCTGGTCGCAGCGCATCACCATTTCACCGATCATGCCCTGCAGCCCCATGCGCTGGCCGTCCTCGGGGCTGTAGATGCGGGTCACGCCGTAGGCCTGCAGCTCGCGGATTTCGTCGGGCACGATCACCCCGCCGCCGCCGCCGAACACCTGGATGTGCTGGCCCCCACGGCGCTTGAGCAGGTCCACCATGTACTTGAAATATTCGACGTGCCCGCCCTGGTAGGAGCTGATGGCAATGCCCTGCACGTCTTCCTGGAGGGCCGCGGTGACCACCTCGTCGACGCTGCGGTTGTGGCCCAGATGGATTACCTCGACGCCCATGCCCTGCAGGATGCGGCGCATGATGTTGATGGCGGCGTCATGCCCGTCAAACAGGCTGGCCGCTGTGACGAAGCGCACCTTGTTCGAGGGGCGGTAGTTGGCAAGGGCCTTGAATTCAGCGGACAGATCGGTCATGGCGTGTCTCCGTGCGGGCCGCCTGTCAGGCGGTGCGTCGCTTGCTTGACGTTTACGTAAACGTCAATATTAACGGTTTTTGGGCATCGCCCGTCGGGCGCGCTGGCCTGGGTAGGGCGCATTGCATGGGCATGTGAGCGTAATTTAGTTCACGCGTGAGATCATTTCACGAGCCATCCCGGGTAATCCCGAACAATAAAACGCGATGAACGTTTTATTGTGTTGCTTCTGTGCATTCTGAAGTTCAGACGGCGCAACCCTGGCCTACCCCCTACAACGAAGGAGACGATATGAACGACCGCACCCTCACCGATGTCACGCCAACGGGCGAGGCCAAGCCTGCCCGGCGCCGCTTTCTCGGCGCCGCAGCCACCGGCATGGCCGGTGTTGCCGCCATGTCCGCCCCGATGATTTCGGTGGCCCAGTCCCCGATCGTTCTCAAGATGCAGGGCGCCTGGGGTGCCAAGGACATCTTCAACGACATGGCCCAGGCCTACGTCACCCGCGTCAACGAGATGTCGGGCGGGCGGCTGGTGATCGAGTACCTGATCGCCGGAGCGGTGGTGAAGCCGTTCTCGCTGCAGGACGCGGTCAACGACGGCGTGCTCGACGCGGGCCATCACGTGACCGCCTACTGGTACGGCAAGAGCAAGGCCGCCTCGCTGTTCGGCACCAGCCCGGTCTGGGGCTGGAACGCGCATCAGGGCCTGGCCTGGATCCACGAGGGCGGCGGGCAGGCGCTCTACGACGAGCTGGTCCAGCAGATCCTGGGCCTGAACATCGTCGGCTTCTTCGCCATGCCGATGCCGACCCAGCCGCTGGGCTGGTTCAAGAACAAGCCGGCCAGCGCCGACGACCTCAAGGGCCTGAAGTACCGCACGGTCGGCCTCGCCGCCGACGTCATGCAGGCGATGGGCATGTCGGTGGCGCAGCTTCCCGGCGGCGAGATCCTGCCGGCGATGGAGCGCGGCGTGATCGACGCGTTCGAGTTCAACAACCCGACCTCGGACCGGCGGTTCGGCGCCCAGGACGTCTCGAAGAACTACATGATGTCGTCCTACCATCAGGCGACGGAGTACTTCGAGATCATCTTCAACAAGACCAAGTACGAGAGCTTGGCGCCGGAGCAGCAGGCGATCTTGAAGTATGCGGCCGAGGCCGCCTCGACCGCGAACTTCGCCACCGCCATGGACAACTACTCCAACGACCTGCAGTGGCTGACCACCGAGGCCGGCGTCACGATCAGCCGGACCGATCCGTCGATTCTGCAGGCGCAGCTGGCCGCCTGGGACCAGGTGATGCCGGCCCTGATGGAGGACGCGTTCTTCGCCAAGGTCGTGGAGAGCCAGAAGGCCTGGGCCAAGCGCGTCGCCTACTACGAGCTGTTCAACAATGCCGACTACCGGCTCGCCTACGAGCACTACTTCGGCAAGATCGAGCTGTGAGCCGACGCCGGGCCCCTCAGGGGCCCAGCTCTTCTCTGGGACGATAGTCACGGCGGCCGGTTCTGCCGCGGGCGGGGGTAGCGAGCTTGGCCTCGGTAATCCGATTCATTGACAAGCTGTCGCTCTGGTCCGGGCATGCGTTCGCGTGGTGCGTCGTCATCCTGATGCTCGCGATCTGCTACGAAGTGTTCGTGCGCTACGTGCTGAACGCGCCGACCGGCTGGTCCTATGACATCGGCTACATGATGTACGGCGCCATGTTCCTGATGGCCGGCGCCTACACGCTCTCGCGCAACGGCCATGTCCGCGGCGACGTGCTCTACCGGCTCTGGCCGCCGCGCGTGCAGGCGAGCGTGGATGCCGTGCTCTACCTGATCTTCTTCATGCCGGCGGCACTGGCGCTGGTCTATTCGGGCTGGCATTTCGCCGCCCAGTCCTGGCGGTTTTTGGAGGTCAGCGTGTTCAGCCCGACCGGCGTCCCGGTCTACCCAACCAAGACGCTGATCCCGATTGCCGGCGTGTTCCTGGTCCTGCAGGGCGTGGCCGAGATCCTGCGCTGCTGGCAGTGCATCCAGACCGGCGAATGGCCGCGTCGCCTGCACGATGTCGAGGAACTGGAAACCGCGATCCTGCACCAGCACCAGGTGCCGGGGTCGCCGCGATGACGGACCCGCAGATCGCCATCCTGCAGATGGTCGTGTTCATCCTGCTGATCTTCCTGGGCTTCCCGATCGCTTTCACGCTCCTGGCGCTGTCCGTGTTCTTCGGCTTCTACGCCATGGACTTTCGGATCTTCAATCTGATCGTCACCAACGTGAACGACATCATGGCCAACGATGTCCTGGTGGCGGTCCCGCTCTTTCTGTTCATGGGCTACGTGGTCGAGCGCTCCAACATCCTCGACAAGCTGTTCCACTCGATCCAGCTGGCGGCGCGTAACGTCCCGGGCTCGCTGGCGGTCGCCACGCTGGTCACCTGCGCCCTGTTCGCCACCGCCACCGGCATCGTCGGGGCCGTGGTCACGCTGATGGGCCTCCTGGCCCTGCCGGCGATGCTCAAGGCCAACTACGACATCAAGCTGGCCACCGGCGTGATCGCGGCCGGCGGTACCCTGGGCATCCTGATCCCGCCCTCGATCATGCTGATCGTGTTCGCCGCGGCGGCCGGCGTGTCGGTCGTCAAGCTCTACGCGGCGGCGCTGTTCCCGGGCTTTCTCCTGGCGGGGTTGTACGTCGTCTACGTGATCGTCCGGGCGGTCCTGAATCCGAGCCTCGCCCCGAAGCTGCCGGAAAGCGAGACGCAGGTGTCGCGCGGCGAGGTCTGGCTGGCGATGCTGCAGTCGTTCGTCCCCCTGGCCGTGCTGATCCTTTCGGTGCTGGGTGCCATCCTGTTCGGGCTCGCCACCCCGACCGAGGCCGCCGCCGTGGGTGCGTTCGGCTCGCTGGTCCTGGCGGCGGTCTACCGCGCACTGACCTTCGAACGGCTGGCCGAGGCCGTCTACCTGACCGCGCGAACCTCGGCCATGGTCTGCTTCCTGTTTATCGGCTCGTGGAACTTCTCCAGCGTATTCTCCTATCTCGGCGGCGAGTCGGTGGTGAGGGATGTCGTCCTGGGGATGGATCTCACCCCGCTTACCTTCCTGCTGCTCACGCAGTTCATCATCTTCCTGCTCGGCTGGCCGCTCGAGTGGTCGGAGATCATCATCATCTTCGTGCCGATTTTCCTGCCCCTGCTCGACCATTTCGGCGTGGACCCCGTCTTCTTCGGCATCCTCGTGGCCCTCAATCTGCAGACCTCGTTCCTGACCCCGCCCATGGCGATGTCGGCCTACTACCTCAAGGGAGTGGCACCGCCCTCGGTGCGACTCACCCAGATCTTCTCCGGCTGCATGCCGTTCTTGATGATGGTCTTCCTGTCGATGGCGCTGCTCTACATCTTCCCGCAGATCGCCATGTGGCTGCCGGGCGTCCTTTACCGGTGACCCCGGTCCGCGAGCCCACGGCGTGCGAACTGGCGCGCGACATCGCCGCAGGCAAGGTCACGGCGCTGGAGGTCACCGAGGCCTGCCTCGCACGCATC
>JBGSNW010000547.1:0-2906 GCA_041739435.1 Burkholderiaceae bacterium | reverse complement strand
AGCAGCAGCGGACCCATGTCGCTCACCGTGGCGCGCACAGGGTGCCCTTGCTCGCCGAACACGTCCCACAGCGTGGTGGGGCAGGCTTGCGGCGCAGGCAGGGTAAGGCCGCGCTCTTGCAGCACCTTGCTGATTTTTTCGCCGAAGTTGCCGGGCTGGCTGATCCCGGTCAGGTCGCCCTTGACATCGGCCATGAACACCGGCACGCCGATGTTGGAGAACTGCTCGGCCAGGGTTTGCAGCGTCACCGTCTTGCCTGTGCCGGTGGCGCCGGTGATCAGGCCATGGCGGTTGGCCAGTCCCGGCAACAGCTGGCAGGTGGTGGTGGCGTTCTGGGCGATCAGCATCGGTTCGGCCATGGCGGAGCTTCCTTGTGTGCGGGTTCGGGGCAGGGCGGGTGAAAACGTAAAATCGCAGGCTTATTAGATCAAAGCCCAAGCAGGCAAAAGGACAATTTCGTGGCCGGACACAGCAAATGGGCAAACATTCAGCACCGCAAGGGCCGTCAGGACGAAAAGCGCGGAAAGATCTGGACGCGCGTCATCCGTGAGATCACCGTGGCCGCTCGACAGGGCGGCGGCGATCCGGCCATGAACCCGCGCCTGCGCCTGGCCATCGACAAGGCCAAGGCCGCCAACATGCCGGCCGACCGCATCAAATACAACGTGGAAAAAGCTTCCGGCACCCTCGAAGGCGTGAGCCTGGAAGAGATCCGCTACGAAGGCTACGGCATTGGCGGCGCGGCGGTGATCGTTGATACCATGACCGACAACAAGGTCCGCACCGTGGCCGAGGTGCGCCACGCCTTCAGCAAACACGGCGGCAATCTGGGCACCGACGGGTCGGTGTCGTTTCAGTTCAAGCACTGCGGCCAGCTGGTGTTTGCGCCCGGGACGTCCGAAGACCAGGTGATGGAGGTGGCGCTGGAAGCCGGCGCCGACGACGTGATCACCGACGCCGATGGCGCCATTGAGGTGCTGAGCTCGCCAACCGAGTTTGAGGCCGTCAAAAACGCGCTGGAAGCCGCCGGCCTCACGCCCGAGATCGCTGAAGTGACGATGCGTGCCGAGAACACCGTGGAGCTCACCGGCGAAGACGCGGCGCGCATGCAGAAACTGCTCGATGTGCTGGAAGATCTGGACGACGTGCAAGGCGTTTTCCACAACGCAGAAATTCACGAATGAAAGTCCTCGTCATCGGCGGCGGTGGCCGCGAACACGCACTGGCCTGGAAGCTCAAGCAAGACGACGGCGTGAGCCAGGTTTTTGTGGCCCCCGGCAACGCCGGCACCGCACGCGACGCGGACCTGATCAACCTCGACATCACCGACAAGGTAGCGCTGCGCGAATGGGCGCAGGCCCAAGATGTGGCACTCACTGTGGTGGGGCCTGAGGCGCCGCTGGCCGCTGGTGTGGTGGACGAATTCCGCGCTCATGGTCTGCCGATCTTCGGCCCCACCAAAGCAGCCGCGCAGCTGGAGAGTTCCAAGGCCTTTTCCAAGGCCTTCATGCAGCGCCACGGTATTCCCACCGCCAAGTACCAGGCCTTCACCGACCCGGCCCTGGCACACGCGTACGTGGAAGCGGAAGGTGCGCCCATCGTCGTCAAGGCCGACGGCCTTGCAGCGGGCAAGGGCGTGATCGTCGCGATGACCGTCGAGGAGGCGCTGGCAGCCGTGGAGGACATGTTCGGCGGCAGCTTCGGCGCGGCCGGGACCGAAGTGGTGATCGAGGAGTTCATGGAAGGCGAGGAAGCCTCGCTCTTCGTGCTCTGCGACGGGACCGATGTGCTGCCGGTCGGTACGGCACAGGACCACAAGCGTGTGGGCGACGGCGATACCGGGCCGAATACCGGCGGCATGGGGGCCTATTCACCGGCGCCGGTCCTGACCGAGGCGATTCTCGCGCAGGCGATGGCGGAGATCGTGCGGCCCACCGTCGCCGAGATGGCCCGGCGCGGGACACCGTTTCAGGGCGTGCTTTACGCCGGCCTGATGATCAAGGACGGCCGGGCGCGGCTGGTCGAATACAACGTCCGCTTCGGCGACCCCGAATGTCAGGTGCTGATGATGCGGCTTGGGGCGCAGGCCTTCGACCTGATCCAGGCCTGCGCCGAGGGGCGGCTTGGCCGGATTGCGGTGAATTGGGCCTGCGACCATGCGCTGACGGTGGTGATGGCCGCCGCGGGCTACCCGGACGCCTATGCCAGGGGCTCGCAGATTCGCGGGCTGGAGGAACTGCCCGAAGACTCGTCGCACATGGTCTTCCATGCCGGCACGGCGACGCGCGATGGGACCCTCATTGCCGCCGGCGGGCGCGTGCTTGACGTGACAGCGCGAGGCGCGACCTTGTCCGAGGCGCGGGACCGGGCCTATGCGATGGTGGCGCGGATCGACTGGCCGGGCGGGTTCTGCCGCCGCGATATCGGCTGGCGCGCACTTTAGGATTTCGGATCGCTCGCGCGATCCGACCCGCCGGGAGGCGCCGCCCCCCGACCCCCGGAGGTATTTTCAAACAGAAGAAGCCCGGAAGGGTCAGTTGCAGCCTGGCAGGTTGGCAAGGCTTCCGGGACCGGCATAGCGGCCGAGGTCACGGGACGAGAGCTGGCCCTGGGCGAAGGTCGTTGCCATGACCCGGGTCCAGTCGGCGTTGAGAGTGAGGACGGCCGGGCGGCCGTCACAGGTCGCGATGCGTCCTTCGATGGTGCTGTCACCGATGCGGTGGACAGTGAGGCCGGGCGTCGCGGCCAGTTTCTTCAGGCGGTTCGCATCGAGTCGGACGAGCGTCAGGGTCTTGCCGAGATGCGGGGTCTCGACATAGGCGAATTCGGCGCGTCCGTCGCCGTCGGCATCGAGCGCGCCGATCGGCGCGAGCCAGCGCCGCGGCGTGCCGATATAGGCGGTCGCC
>JBGSNW010000544.1:0-4831 GCA_041739435.1 Burkholderiaceae bacterium | reverse complement strand
CGCAGCCGACAGCGGCGCGTCCTCGCCCTGGCTGCCGGGCGCGATCCAGTCGATGGCCAGTTGCCCGCGTTCGGGCTTGGGCGTGGCGGGGTCGGACCAGCAGGCCGCGCAATCGGCGTTGATCACGCGATCGAGCAGGGCCACCGGCGCGGGCTGACCGTCGCTGGAGCACGAGGACTGGGCGTGCAGGGCAGGGGCCGCTGCACAAAATGCGGCCAACAGCAGCGTTGGAACGGCGCGGAAAGAGAGCGGGTTTTTCATGGTTCCTACAATGCTCCCATGTTTTCAGAAGTTGTGCCGGTGTCCCCCCTCTTGCAGCATCTCAACGCCGAGCAACTCGCCGCCGTCACGCTGCCCCCCGAACATGCGTTGATTCTGGCAGGCGCCGGCTCGGGCAAAACCCGGGTGCTGACCACCCGCATCGCCTGGCTGCTGCAAACCGGCCAGGTCTCGCCGGGTGGGTTGATGGCGGTGACCTTCACCAACAAGGCCGCCAAGGAAATGATGACGCGGCTGTCGGGCATGCTGCCCCTGAACGTGCGCGGCATGTGGATCGGCACCTTCCACGGCCTGTGCAACCGTTTTTTGCGCGCCCACTACAAGCTGGCCAACCTGCCGCAGAGCTTCCAGATTCTGGACACGCAAGACCAGCTGTCGGCCATCAAGCGGCTGTGCAAGCAGTTCAACGTGGACGAGGAACGGTTCCCGCCGAAGCAGTTGCAGTGGTTCATTGCCGGCTGCAAGGAAGACGGCCAGCGTGCCCGCGACGTGACCGTGCGCGACGACGAAACCCGCCGCAAGGTGGAGATCTACCAACTGTACGAAGACCAGTGCCAGCGCGAAGGCGTGGTCGACTTTGGCGAGCTCATGCTGCGCAGCTACGAGTTGCTGCGCGACAACGACCCCGTGCGCGAGCACTACCAGCGGCGTTTTCGCCACATCCTGATCGACGAATTCCAGGACACCAACAAGCTGCAGTACGCATGGATCAAGATGCTGGCCGGAACGCAGAGTTCGGTGTTGGCCGTGGGCGATGACGATCAGAGCATCTACGCCTTTCGCGGCGCGCGCGTGGGCAACATGGCCGACTTCGTGCGCGAATTCCAGGTCCGGCACCAGATCAAGCTGGAGCAGAATTACCGCAGCTTCAGCAACATCCTGGACTCGGCCAACGCGCTCATCAGCCACAACAAGAACCGGCTGGGCAAGAACCTGCGCACCAGCCAGGGGCCGGGCGAGCCGGTGCGGGTGTATGAATCCCCGAGCGACTTCGCCGAGGCGCAATGGATGGTGGACGAAATGCGCCAGCTGGTGCGCGAGGGCGTGGACCGCCAGGAAATCGCGGTGCTCTACCGCAGCAACGCGCAAAGCCGCGTGATCGAAACCGCGCTGTTCAACGCCGGTGTGCCCTACCGGGTGTACGGTGGCCTGCGTTTTTTCGAGCGCGCTGAAATCAAGCACGCGCTGGCCTACCTGCGGCTGCTGGAGAACCCGCGTGACGACACCAGCTTTTTGCGCGTGGTGAACTTCCCCCCGCGTGGCATTGGCGCGCGCACCATTGAGCAGTTGCAGGACTCGGCCCGCGCCGCTGGCGGCTCACTGCATGACGCGGTGAGTGCCGTCCCCGGCAAGGCCGGCGCCAACCTCGGTGCATTCGTGGCCCGGCTCGACGTGTTGCGCGAGCAGACGCAGGGCCTCACGCTGCGCGAGATCGTCGAACTGGTGCTGGACCACAGCGGCCTGATCGAGCACTACAAGGCGGAGAAAGAGGGCGCCGACCGGGTGGAAAACCTTGAAGAACTGGTCAATGCGGCCGAGAGTTTTGTCACCCAGGAGGGCTTTGGCCGTGACGCCGTGGCGCTGCCGGTGGACGAGCTGCGCCAGAGCCCGGCCAGCCAGGGGCTCGATCCGTCGCTGCCGATGGCCAGCGAGCCTGCCCAGGGCTCTCGCCCTGAACTCTCCGGCGATGCTCAGGACAGGCTTGTTGAAGGGCTCGCAGGGTCTTCGACAGGCTCAGACCGAACGGGTTTGGTGGTTCAGGACACTGGCGAAACCATGAGCCCGCTGGCCGCGTTTTTGACCCACGCCGCGCTGGAATCGGGCGACAACCAGGCCCAGGCGGGCCAGGCCGC
The DNA here is from genome assembly GCA_041739435.1 of Burkholderiaceae bacterium. Lineage (GTDB taxonomy): Bacteria > Pseudomonadota > Gammaproteobacteria > Burkholderiales > Burkholderiaceae_C > PHCI01. Next base: position 2,699 of record JBGSNW010000544.1, on the reverse strand, counting down.
CATCCAGCTCATGACGGTGCATTCTGCCAAGGGGCTGGAGTTTGACTGCGTGTTCATCACCGGGCTCGAAGAGGGCCTGTTCCCGCACGAAAACGCCATGAGCGACTACGAGGGGCTGGAGGAAGAGCGCCGCCTCATGTACGTGGCCATCACGCGTGCGCGCAAACGCCTGTACCTGAGCCATTCGCAAACCCGCATGCTCCACGGGCAGACCCGCTACAACCTCAAAAGCCGCTTTTTTGACGAGCTGCCCGAGGCCGCGCTGAAGTGGATCACGCCCAAAAACCCGGGTTTCGGCGCGATGCCGGGGGCGGGTTCTGGTGGACGGAATGCTTCATATTCAGGAGCTAACTATCCAAGACCAGCATGGGGAAACAGTGGAATTGGCATCAATTCCGATACCTTCAAGAGCCCGCCCGTTCCGGTGCAGAAAGCCGAGCCCGCGCATGGCCTCAAGGCCGGCATGAAGGTGTTTCACACCAAGTTTGGCGAGGGTACCGTGACCACGCTGGAAGGAGTGGGCAGCGAGGCCCGCGCGCAGGTGAACTTTCCGCGCCACGGCGTCAAGTGGCTGGCGCTGTCGGTGGCCAAGCTCACACCGGTGTAGGCGGTACCCCGACGACCATCCCCGGTGCGGGATGGGCCCGGGCTCAAGCGGGGTCGTCGGTCGTGAAGCAGTCGCGGAAGGTGAAATACAGCGAGGCCGAGAACATGGCCGCCAACAGCAGCGCGGTGGGCACCATCACCACCGCGATGAACTGCGGATTGCCCAGGACACTGCCCAGCAGCGTGACGGCCAGGCCCGACAGCAGGAACACACCCACCCACGCCAGGCCATACACCATGAACGCGCCGGTGTTGCGCAGGCAGGCCACGATGCTGAAAAACAGGCTTTTCACCGGTGCCACGCCGTGCCAGTGCACCAGGGCCGGGGCATGCCAGAACAGCAATGACACAGGCAGGTACATCACCAGCATCACCAGCACCGACTGCTGGTAGGCCGCGGAGAACATGGCTTCCTGGCCGGTGCCCGGTTTTTCGGGCAGGGGCGCGAGCCAGCCGGTCAGCAGGCTGATGAGCAGGCCCGCCGCGGCGTAGATCAGGCCCAGTGTCATCATGGCGCGCAGGCGCTGGCGGCCGGCGCGAAAGGCGCTGATGAGGATGGACGGCATGGGGAAGTTGCCCTGCGTGGCCTCGCGCGTGGCGGCCATCAGGCCCAGGGTGGCGGCTGGAACGATGGCCAGCGCCACCACCACGCCAACGAACGGCACCAGCGACAACACCGACGCCGCCGCCATGTACATGAAGAACAGGCCCGACAGCGCCAGCGGCTGTTTGAAGAACGTGCCAATGCCCAGCTTGACCCATTGCAGGCCGACGCGGGCGGGAACGATGTTGAGTTTCATGGTGCAGAAAAAGCGGGACAGCCTCAGAGTGTGACAGGCCGCGCCACGCGTTCGCGCAGCACGCGCTCGAAATGTGTGGGGTCGTGTGGCTTGAGCATCGAGGCTTCGCGCGGCAGATGGAAATCCCACAGCCGCGAGATCCAGAAACGCAGCGCGCCAGCGCGCAGCATGGCCGGCAAAAGCTGGCGTTCGGCGGCGCTGAAGGGGCGCACCGCGCCGTAGGCCTGCAGCAGGGCGCTGGCGCGCTGCGGGTCGTGGGCGCCGCTGGCCAGGTCGATGCACAAGTCGTTCAGGCACACGGCCACGTCGAACAGGAAGCTGTCCACGCCGGCAAAGTAGAAGTCAAAAAAGCCGGTGAGGGCGCCGTCGTCGAACATCACGTTGTCGCGGAACAGGTCGGCATGCACCGGCCCGCGTGGCAGGGCTGTGTAAGCGGACGAGGCGGCCACGTGGTTCTGGTAGGCCAGCTCGCCGCGGATCAACGCCGCCTGCGCGGCGTCAAGATGGGGCAACACCACGGGCACGGTCTCGTTCCACCACGGCAGGCCGCGCAGGTTGGGCTGATGGCGGGCGAAGTCGCGCCCGGCGCCATGCATGCGCGCGAGCATGGCACCCACGGCCGCGCAATGGGCGGCCTGGGGCCGGGTTTCGTGTTTTCCGCGCAGTTTGTTGACCACCGCCGCGGGTTTGCCACACAGCCGGTGCAGGATGTCGCCGTCGCGGTTGGCCTGGGGGTCGGGCACGGGGATGCCGCGCTGCGCCAGGTGTTTCATCAGGTGCAGGTAAAACGGCAACTGCTCGGCGGTCAGGCGCTCGAACAGCGTGAGCACCCACTCGGTGGTGGTGCCGTCACGTTCGGTGGTGACGAAATAGTTGGTGTTCTCGATGCCGCTTTCGATGCCACGCAGCGATTGCAGCGTGCCCAGGTTCAGCGTGTCGAAAAAAGGACGTGCCTCGTCGAGGGACACAGGAGTGAATACAGCCATCGCCAGCGAAAAATCTCGGGATCAAAACAGAGGGATCAGAAGCCCCAGACGTTCCACACGCGCTTGCCGGGCATGCCACCGCCTTCGGTCTGGCGCTGGCCGCGTGCGCCGTCCTGTGGAACGATTTCATAAGGGGGCACGTCGGCCTTGGGTTGCACGGTGATGCTTTGTGTCTGGCCGCCCACGCGGACCTCGTCCACCCGGCTGCCCGCGTCTTCGATATGGATGCGCTCGATCTTCTGGTTGCCCCGGCTGCCCGCCGACTCGGTGGCGGCGGCCGCCGACGCCGCAGCCGCAGGACGCGGGG
>JBGSNW010000533.1:0-6149 GCA_041739435.1 Burkholderiaceae bacterium | reverse complement strand
GCGCCTTTGCCGCCGAGCAGATCACGGCGCCACTGGTGTGAACGCCTTGCCCTGACAGGGGCTCAGACCGGCTGCCAGTTCGCTTCGAGAAATGACAGCAGTGTCTTGAGTGCCGCGCTGCTGTGGCGGCGCTGGGTGTAGGCGGCGTACAGCCACACGTCGCGCGGGGAGTGTTCGGCCAACACCGATTGCAGCGCGCCGCTGTCCAGTTGCGGCTGCATCAGCAGCCGCGGCATGTAGATCACGCCCAGGCCGCGCACGGCGGCGTCGACCAGGGGGCGGGCGTCGTTGGCGTCCATGCGGCTGTGGACCGCCACCGACACGGTTTCGCCATCCACATCAAAGCGCCATTGCGGGTTGGGGCCAAGCGGTGAGTAGGTGAGCGCCACGTGATCGGCCAGATCGTCCGGCTGCATGGGCGGGTTGTGGGTTTTCCAGTAGGCCGGCGCGGCCGCCACGGTCATCACGATGGGCTGCAGCTTGCGCACGATCATGTTGGCGTCGCCGATGCGGCCGATGCGCAGGGCGAGGTCGATGCCTTCGTCCACCAGGTCCACCAGGCGGCTGTCCAGGATCAGGCTCAGATGGACCGCCGGGTACTTCAACATGAACTCGTTGAACAAACCTGTCAACGCAGTTTGTGCCAACCCGTGCGGCAGCGTCACGCGCATGCGCCCGGCGGGCGTGGCCGAGCGCTCCTGCAGCTCCACGCGCGTGAGGTCGACCATCTGCATCAGCGGATCGCTGCGTTCCAGCAGCAGCGTGCCGGCGTCGGTCAGGCTCACGGTGCGGGTGGAGCGGTGGAACAGGCGCGCATCCAGGCGCGCTTCGAGTTCGGCAATGTACTTGCTGACCTTGGCGCGGGACACGTCGAGCGCACGCGCCGCGTCGGCGAAGCTGCCGCGGCGGGCCACTTCCTGAAAGGTGCGGATGAGATCAAGGGTGTCCATTGTTTCCGAAGCGAAGACAGTGTGGTTCGAACTGCGCGCCGCTGCGCGCGCAACTTTGCCAATGCGTGCCTCTCATACACCGTACAAGGAACGCAATGTTGCAGACCTTGAAACCCAAGGAGATCATCATGACATCACTCAAAATTGCTTCTGCTTCGCTGGTGGCGTTGGTGGCCCTGTCTGCCGGCTCCGCGTTTGCACTTGACCGCACCGCGGCACAGCGTCAGGCCGATGGCGATGCAGCTCGCGCCAGCCGGTATGCCAACGAGGGGGGGTCAACGCCGAACCTCGGAAACAACCGTGCGCCTGATTTGCGCGCCGACTCAGCCCGTCGTGCCGGCGTGATCCCGAAAGAATGTCGCAACGACCACAGCGCCGGACAATGCCTCGACGACGGACGCGGCAAAGCCTGAACGGTCAGATCGATGGCGACGGCGAAGGTTCCTCGCTTGTCCATGAAAACCGGGATGCGCCACAGTGGCGCCCCGGTTTTGCTTTTGGAGCGAGCGCTAGCGGCCCGTGCGGGCCAGGAACCGCTTGCGCCAGAACACCAGGCCCAGCCCGGCTGCCGTGGCCGCCATGGAGCCCATGACCCACCAGAAACCGGCCTGCTGGTGAATCAGCGGAATGAACTCAAAGTTCATGCCAAAGATGCCTGCTATCAAATTCAGTGGCAGGAAAATGGCCGTGAGCGCGGTGAGCGTGCGCATGATGTCGTTGGTGCGGTTGCTCTGCGCGCTGAAGTGAATCTGCACCACGGTTTCGGCTGACAGCTCCAGCCGACGCGCATGGTGCACCACGCGCTCGATGTGCTCGATCACGTCACGCGCGCGGGCCACCAGCTGGTCTTGCTGGGCCTGGGCTGTTCGCGGGTCGGCATTGAAGGCGGCGAGTGGCTGCTCTCGCAGGCTGTCCAGCCACTCCTGCAGGGCGTCGTGCTGTTCGTCGCACAGGTCTTCCAGCACATGCAGCTGGCTGCGTGCGGTCATCAGCGCGTTCCAGTTGCTGAAGCGTGCGTTGGGTTTGAGCAGCTCGGCCTGCCAGTGCTCCAGCTGGCGCGTGAGATCCCTGCGCAGATCAAGGTAGCTGTCGACCATCGCGTTGACCATGCGCAGCACCAGATCGGTCGGGCTGGCCGGGATGCGGTTGCGCGCGGCCACGGCGTCCACGCTGAACTTGGCGTCGGCCAGAAAGCGCTCGATGAAGCTCTTGGCGGTATAGCAGCCGGGCGGGTGAACGCTGATCAGCAATCGGTCAAAAATGGCAAACCCCACCGCGCGCGAGCTGATGCGGTTGAACGCGGCGAGCCCGCCCCTGGTTTTGTTGTGCGGTGCGTCCAACGGGCCGTGGGGTGGGGTGGCGGCGTCGGCCTGTTCGGCTTCGGCACGTGTTTCCACCTGCGTGGCCAGGCGCCGGAAGATCACCAGGTCGTAGACCGAGGTGTAGTCGTAGTTCGAGGGGTGGCTGGCGTTGGCCAGGTCGTCAAAGTGCAGGTCCAGCAGGGTCGAACCGCCCAGCTGCTGGGCGGCCTGCTGCAGCAGGGGCCGGGCGGTGGCCAGTGCATCGCGATCGAGGTAGATCCAGACAAAACCGTCGGCAGGCGCGTGGGCGGGCAGATCGTCGCGAAAACGAAGACTCTCGGCGGTGAATTCGGTGATCTGCACGGGGATGCCTTTTCGCCTTTTTTCTCGTCAAATCGGCCTCTGTCCCGCAAGCACGCTGCCCGGGAAGCTACTTATTTTGCAGCAACCGGGCGGCGACCACGGCAAAGTAGGTCAGCACACCATCGGCCCCCGCGCGCTTGAAGGCCAGCAGGCTTTCCATCATGACCGCGTCGTGGTCGAGCCAGCCATTTTGCGCCGCGGCCTTGAGCATCGCGTATTCGCCGCTCACCTGGTAGGCAAAGGTGGGTACCTTGAATTCGTCCTTCACGCGGCGCACCACGTCCAGGTAGGGCATGCCGGGCTTGACCATCACCATGTCGGCGCCCTCCGCCAGGTCCAGGGCCACTTCGCGCAGCGCCTCGTCGGTGTTGCCCGGGTCCATCTGGTAGGCCTTCTTGGTGCCTTTGCCCAGATTGGCGGCCGAGCCGACGGCGTCGCGGAACGGGCCGTAGAACGCGCTTGCATACTTGGCGCTGTAGGCCATGATGCGGGTGTGGACCGCGCCACTCGATTCGAGCGCAGACCGGATCGCGCCGATTCTGCCGTCCATCATGTCGCTGGGCGCCACGATGTCCACCCCCGCCTGCGCCTGCACCAGCGCCTGCCGGACCAGCACCGCCGAGGTGGCGTCGTTGAGGATGTAGCCGGTGTCGTCCAGCAGGCCGTCCTGGCCATGACTGGTGAACGGGTCGAGGGCCACGTCGGTCATCACACCGAGTTCAGGAAAGCGCTTTTTCAGCTCGCGCACCACGCGTGGCACCAGGCCATCGGGGTTGAGGGCTTCCCGGCCTTCCGGGTCCTTGAGTGCGGGGTCGATCACGGGGAACAGCGCCATGACCGGGATGCCCAGCGCCACGCACTCTTCGGCCACCGGCAGCAGCAGGTCCAGGCTCAGGCGTTCCACCCCAGGCATGGACGCCACGGGTTCACGTCGTTTCTGGCCGTCGAGCACAAACACCGGGTAGATCAGGTCGTGTGGTGTGACCACATGCTCGCGCACCAGGTTGCGGGTGAATTCGTCGCGGCGCAGGCGCCGCGGACGGCTCAGGGGGAAGGGGGCAGGAATCGTCATCGCAAAATTGTGCCTGATTGGTCAACGGGAAATTCGACGCACTGCAAAGTGTGGCTCCATTGGTGTAAACGATTACGACTTTGTGGCTAGTTTATTGGGTCGAAGCATAAAAATTTCGGCATCGCCTTGAATCCGGGGATGTGCTTTGGTAGATTACCGGTGGGCAGCTTGCTGCCCCCCGCTTTTCCTCCCTGAGCGGGTGCCTGAATGTGTGACAGCAAGAAGGCTTCCAGCCCCGACCTGATGGTCGGGGCTTTTTTTCGGCGGGTCGGTCGGGAATTGGAACAATCGCACAGGGGCAAGGGCCTAAACTCGCGCCATGCTCTGGATCAAATCCCTCCACATCGTCTTCGTGGCCAGCTGGTTTGCCGGCCTGTTCTATCTGCCGCGCATCTTCGTGAACCTGGCGCAAATTCCGATCGATGTACCGCCCGAATCGGTGCGGGAACGTGAACGCCTGCTGCTGATGGCGCGCAAGCTGTTGCGCTTTACCAGTGTGCTGGCGATCCCGGCGCTGGGGTTGGGCCTGTGGCTGTGGCTGGGCTACGGCATCGGGCGTGGTCCCGGCAATGGCTGGATGCACGCCAAGCTGGTGGTCGTGGCCTTGGTGCTGGGGTATCACCACAGCTGTGGTGTGCTGTTGCGCCGGTTCGTTGCCAACCGCAATGCCCGCAGCCATGTGTGGTACCGGTGGTTCAACGAGGCACCGGTTTTCCTGCTGCTGGCCGCCGTGGTGCTGGTGGTGGTCAAGCCCTTTTGAGGTCCGGCTGCGCCGATGCACAAGACTTCGGCCTGGCCTCTGGCGCTGATTTATGCGGCGTTGATCGCTTACGCCAGCCTGTATCCGTTTGCCGACTGGCGTAATCAGGGCATTCATCCGCTGGCGTTCCTGGATGCACCGTGGCCAAAGTACTGGACGTCGTTTGACCTGGTGGCCAATGTGCTCGGGTACGCGCCGCTGGGTTTTCTGCTGGCGTTGGCCAACCTGCGCGGCAGCCCCCGGGGGCAAGTCGGCACCCATCGCGCCGGGCGGGCGTTCCTGCGTGCAACGGCCATTGCGGCGGCAATGTCGCTGGCGATGGAGACGCTGCAAGGCTATCTGCCGATGCGTGTCCCCTCCAATCTTGACCTTGGGTTGAACTCTGTCGGCGCTGTCCTGGGTGCCGCGCTGGCTGGCGCGCTCGAAAAGCTGGGGGTGATGGATCGCTGGAGTCGCCTGCGGGCGCGCTGGCTGATCGAGGACGCGCGTGGCGCCATCGTGCTGCTGGCCCTGTGGCCGATGGCGCTGCTGTTTCCAACCGCGGTTCCCCTGGGGTTGGGTCAGGTGCTCGAGCGGCTGGAGCAGGCGTTGGCCGACATGCTGGAAGACACGCCTTTTTTGTTGTGGCTGCCGGTGCGCGACATCGAATTGCAGCCGATGATGCCTGGCACCGAGGTGCTGTGTGTGCTGCTGGGCGCGCTGGTGCCGTGCCTGCTGGGCTATTGCGTGATTCGCCACGTCGGACGTCGACTGGTGTTTGCTGGCGCAGTGCTGGTCACGGGGATTGTGGTCACCGGCCTTTCGGCGGCGCTGACCTACGGCCCAAGCCATGCCTGGGCGTGGCTGACGCTGCCGGTGTGGATTGGCCTGCAGGCCGCTCTGGTGGCCGCCGCGGCGCTGTTGCCCCTGTCGCGCCGAGCCAGCGCGGCGGTGCTGCTGCTGATACTGGCAGTGTTGCTGGCACTGCTGAACCAGGCCCCGACGGGTGCGTATCTGGCGCAAACGCTGCAAACCTGGGAACAGGGGCGCTTCATCCGTTTTCATGGGCTGGCGCAGTGGCTGGGTTGGCTCTGGCCGTATGCCGCCATGGTGTACGTGCTGGTGCACCTGTCGCAGCGTGATGGCCCCGCGGCGCCGGGTGTGTCGCGTCAAATCTAGAATCCAGGGATGAGTGAAAACAAAGCTGACGGGCAAGCGCTCCCTTCCTATTACGCGCGCCACGTGTTTTTTTGCCTCAACGAACGCAAGAACGGCGAAGCCTGCTGTGCCCAGCATCAGGCGCAGGAAGCGTTTGACCGTTGCAAGGCACAGGTCAAGGCCGCGGGTCTGGCCGGGCCGGGGCAGGTGCGGGTGAACAAGGCCGGCTGCCTGGACCGTTGTGCGGCCGGTCCGGTGATGGTGGTCTACCCCGAAGCGGTCTGGTACACCTACGTGGACGGCCACGACATCGATGAAATCGTGGAGTCGCACCTCAAGAACGGTCGGGTGGTGGAGCGGCTGCTGACGCCCGCGCATCTGGGACGCTGAACCTGAATCCCTGAAAATTTCAATGAAATTGGCCATTAGCCCCCGTCAAATGGTCATAGTAAGCTATTTTTATAGTAGTTGTTGATGAATGCCCAAACCCTTCGGCTGACCCTGTCCGGCGCCGCCGGCGTCATCGAGGCGTTGCGCGACGACCCCGCTGGCGCGTCGCGCGGCGT
>JBGSNW010000447.1:0-1934 GCA_041739435.1 Burkholderiaceae bacterium | reverse complement strand
TCGGTCGGTCGACGTCGGCAGTCGGCTGCGCCGGGACGGATGGGGCGCGTTCGCGGCCCCGCATGAGCGCGCGCGTGCGCTCATGCAGCTCAAGAAAAAAGCCGAGCGTGTCAAGCAGGTGGTGGGCCTGGACGTGGTGCGCAAACTGGTCAACCAGGTGGCCCATGACCCCCTTCTGCTGGCCCCGGTGCGCGAAGCCGTGGTGGCGCTGGAGCCGGCCCTGCTGCACCTGGCGCTGGACAATCCGCGCTTCTTTTCCGAAACCTCCCACCCGGCGCGGCGCCTGGTGGAAAGTGTGGCGCAGCGCAGCTTTCGCTACAACGACGAGTTTGACAGCGAGTTCGCCAGCTTTTTCCAGCCGGTGCAAAAGGTCTTCAACCAGCTCAATGCCGTGGGGCGCAATCCCCCGGAGGCTTTCGGCGCCGCGCTGGCCAAGCTGCAACAGGGCTGGGACGAACTTGATCGCCAGGAGCTCGAAGCCCATTACAACGGCTTGCGCGCCATCCGGTTTGCCGAAGAACGCCAGACCCTGGCCGACCAGATCGCCTGGGACCTGAGCCAGCGGCCCGATCTGCAGAACGTGCCCGGCATGATTCTCGATTTCCTCTACAGCACCTGGTCGCTGGTCATGGCCCACGCCCAGCTGATGGACAAGCGCGGCCAGATCGACCCGGGTGGCTACCGCACCGCCGTGTCCGACCTGCTGTGGAGCGTCAAGCAGGACGTCACCCTGCGACGGCCATCCAAGCTGATCGAGATGGTTCCCAAGCTCGTCACCACGCTGCAGGCGGGGTTGGAGTTGTTGGGCAAGGAGCGCACCGAGACCAAACCTTTCTTCGACGCGCTCATGCGCCTGCACAACCCGGTGCTGAAGCTGCGTCGGGCCCGGTCGCGGCGGGACGCGGAAGAATCCGCCTTTGCATCCCTGTCGGCGCTCACGCCGCTCGAGCCGACGGCGCCCGCACCACGTGAAGACGCCGAGTCCATGTCGATGGACATCGACGAAACACTGCCGGCCACGCCCGAACAACAAAAGCCACGCAAGGCCGCACAACCGTGGCTGGGCCGACTTGAACTCGACGCCGCCGGTTTCGAAGAGACTCAACCCACCGATTACGGCAGCCTGGGTGGCTCCAGTGACAGCGCCTTCGCCGAACTGGACACCGGTGACACCGGTGCTGCCCCCCTGACCGCGGCGGACGAAGACGCCCTGAACCCCGCCGACAAGGCCCGGAGTCCATCGGCCATCCTCGACAGCCTGCAACCCGGAGCGTGGGTCGATCTGTATTCGCGGCGGCAATGGCTGCGCGCCCAGCTCATGTGGGCCAGCTCCAAGGGCACACTGTTCATGTTTGTCAGCCGCGGGGGACGGCCCCACTCGATGACCAAGCGCAGTTGCGAAAAGCTGATCCGCGACCGCCTGATGCGGCCCGTGGAAACCGGCGCCGTGGTTGACAAGGCCATTGCTGCCATGGAGCAGAAACAAGGCGCCAATTCCTCACGGATGGCCGAAGCCGTGGCCGCCTGACGCGCCGACGCGCCGACGCGGCGTCAGCCCCCAGCCCTCGGCCCTCAATAATGCGGCGGCAGTTCGTCGCGCAAGTTGACCGCCCGCGCCGCGCCCCCCGCCGCCCCGTCCTGGGCTTGCTGCCGCAGTTGTGACACCTCGGCCACCAGCCGGTCAATCTGCTGCTGTTGGCGGTAAATGGTGAGGTTCAACTGGTCCAGCAGGTCTTCGGTGTAGCTGGCCTTGATTTCCAGCTCGGTCAGGCGCCGGGTGGTTTCGTCAGGTTCGCCCATGCGGCATCAGGCCTCGATGGAGGGCGCTGCCGCCACGTCCGCGCTGGCAGTCGCAACAGCCTCACGGCGACGCCTGGCACGTCCCAGCATGGGGGCGGCGTGGCGTGGGTCCAGCCCGTACATGCCGGCAAAGG
>JBGSNW010000531.1:0-5511 GCA_041739435.1 Burkholderiaceae bacterium | reverse complement strand
GCCCTACACGGCGGTGCTGACCAAGGTGCCCGACGCGGCGGCCGTGGCCCGCCAGGGCTACCGCGAATCGATCGCGCTGTTCATCTGCCCGCTGGCGCCCGAGGCCAGCCGCGTGTGGTTCCGCCTGGCCGTGGCCGACTTCGATTCGCCCGACGAACGCCTGCGCGCCTTCCAGCACACCATCTTCACGCAGGACCAGCCGGTGCTGGAATCGCAGCAACCCCGGCGCCTGCCGCTGGACCTGCGCGCCGAGCTGCATACTGCGGCCGACAAGTCCTCGTCCCTGTACCGCCGGTTCCTGCGCGAATCCGGCATCACTTTTGGAGTCTGCTGATGTTCAAGGTCCACCCCGTGGCCCCCGCCCGCCTGCCCGCGCTGCTGCGCGCCATGCCCAAGACCGAGCTGCACATCCACATCGAAGGCTCGCTGGAGCCCGAGCTGATCTTTGCGCTGGCGCAGCGCAACGGCATTGCATTGCCCCATGCCAGCGTGGACGAGCTGCGCCAGGCCTACGCCTTCACCAACCTGCAGAGTTTTCTCGACATCTACTACGCCGGCGCCAGCGTGCTGATCCACGAGCAGGACTTTTACGACATGGCCTGGGCCTACCTCGTGCGCGCCGCCGCCGACCACGTGGTGCATGCCGAAATTTTCTTCGACCCCCAGACCCACACCGCCCGCGGCGTCGCCATGGAAACGGTCGTCAACGGCCTGCACCGGGCCTGCATCGATGCCAAAACAAAGCTGGGCGTGAGCGCGGCGCTGATCCTGTGTTTCCTGCGGCACCTGAGCGAACACGATGCCTTTGAAACGCTGGAACAGGCGCTGCCCCTGCGCGACAAATTCATCGGCGTCGGGCTCGACTCCGGCGAGGTCGGCAACCCGCCCGAAAAGTTCGCGCGCGTGTTCGAACGCTGCCGCGCGCTGGGCCTGCACCTCGTGGCCCACGCGGGCGAAGAAGGCCCGTCGGCCTATGTCTGGGCGGCGCTCGACGTGCTGAAGGTCGAACGAATCGACCACGGCGTGCAGTCAGTGAAAGACCCGGCCCTCATGGCGCGGCTGGCCGCCGACCGCATCGCGCTCACCGTGTGCCCGCTGTCCAACCTCAAGCTGTGTGTGTTCCCCACGCTGGCGCAGCACAACCTGGGCGCGCTGCTCGACGCCGGGCTGGTGGCCACCGTCAACTCCGACGACCCGGCCTACTTTGGCGGCTACCTCAACGAAAACTTCACCCAGACCTTCGCCGCCACCCACCTGGGCACACCACAGGCCTACGCCCTGGCCCGCAACAGCATCGACGCCAGCTTTGCCGACGCCGCCGACAAGCAGGCCTGGCTGCACCGGCTGCAGGGGGTGTTCGAGAGTTTTGTGGAACACGACTATTGAGAAACTGGGAGATCGCGCACGCTCCCGCCCAACACCGCCATGCCCGGGTGGCGTTGACCCAGCGGCCACCGCGCCAGCCCTCCCGCTGCCCCCCAAGCCCCATCAAAACTCCTGAAAACATAGCTATAAATGACCATTTGACGGGGGCTAAGGCCTGTTTTCATTCAAAAATTGGCAAAACAGGGCATTGGCGCCGCTCTGATCCAGCCCAGAGGCAAATTTGCCCCCGCCGCCTGTTACTCCAGCGTGAGAACCAGCCGTTTGCCCAGGGCGGCGGCGGCACGGTCCAGCGTTTTCAGCGACGGCCAATGGGTGGGGTCTTCAAGGCGCTTCACGGCGGGCCACGAGGTTTCCAGCGCCCGGGCCAGATCGGAAAGTGTCCGCTCGCCCCGGGCCAGGCGCAGCAGCATCGCCGCCTGTGTTTTGGCGTCTGGCGCAATGTAGTGCGCGCCCTTGACCTTGGGGCTGGGTGCCGGCACGTCCTTGGCCGCGTCCAGGCGCCACGCCAGCATGGCCGACAGCACTTCAGTGGCGTTGAACAACGCTTCGTCCTGGGTCTGGCCTTCGGTGAAGGTGTCGGGAAGGTCAACAAACTGAACGAGGAAGGTTCCGTCCGTTTGTGCTTCAACCGTTGCAGGGTATCGAATGTCCATGTCTTTGCCTTATTTCAGCTTTACGCTCCTTGCTCGTCACGGTTTCATGATGGACCAAAAAAGATCTAAATACAACGGAGCCCATGAAACCCAGGTCGGTGACCGCTTGTGGGGCGCATCACTTTGGGCACGGCGGCGTCGTGGGCGTGAATCCTCGCGGCGCAGCGTTAGCTGGTGAGACGCCGGTGCGGACCCCAATTTGCGCATGGCGTCCTGATGCTCAACGGCAACGCGCAGCTTGGCCAAGACTGATGCGGTGTTGATCGAGCGCTGAATCCACATGCTGATTGAGCTGCTTGTCTTCGGGCCACGGTGCTCGGGTGATGTTGGATTTTTGTATTGCATATGAACAATATATGGCTAGAATGCAATACACATGAAAGCGCAACCCATCGTCCGTGCAAGGGAAGTCCGGGACGATGGATCGGTGGTTGAAATCGTGATCTGGCGGGTGCCGGTTCCTGTGCATCCTTGCCGACATTCCTACAAATACCGGCTCTATTACGGTGCGGGTGGCGTCTGCCGGGTGCGCTATGACAACGAGCGCGGCAAGGGCGACCACCGGCACATCGATGGCCGGGAGTTGTCTTACGGTTTTGAATCGCCCGCGCGCTTGGTGGCGGATTTCCGCCACGATGTCGAACACTGGAGGCCCACACCATGAAAGCCGTCATTGAAATTGCGCCACGCGGCTCGGTGTTTGAAGCGGCGTCAGAACAGGTCAGGGCCGCGGAGGCCAGCCCGGACTACGTGGCCGATTACCACCTGAGCTTCGAGTCGGCGCGCGCCTTGTTCGCCGAACTCACGCCCGCGCGTATCGATCTGCTGGAATCCTTGCGTCGGCTGGGGCCGTGTTCGGTCTACGCCCTGGCCCGCAGCGCGGGGCGAAATTACTCCAATGTGCACGCCGATGTGGCCAGGCTCGAAGAACACGGCCTGGTCACGCGCACGCCCGAGGGCGCGGTGCGGGTACCCTTCGACGCCATCGAAATACGGCTTGCGCTGTTCAGCCAGGCCGCGTGACCCTTGCGCCCGGTGGCGCGCCGTCGAGCCACTGGCCAGGCTGGCGGGGCTGACCACCGCTGATAAAATCCCCCCAGGCTGCCGCCCCGGCGGCCTTTGTTTTTTTTCATCATCCGGGGCCATGTAGAGGACCACCATGTACAAAAACCTCGCCGCCACGGCCGTGGCTGCCTGCCTGTTTTTTCCCGCTTTCTCCAGTTTTTCCCAGACCGCAGCGGTGTCGGCCCCGCCCGCCGCGCCGCTCAAGATCGGTTTTGTGTATGTGGCGCCCATCACCGACGCCGGCTGGGTGCGCCAGCACGAAGAAGGGCGCAAGGCCGTGGAGGCCGCGCTGCCCGGCCAGGTGCGCACCACCTACGTCGAGAACGTGGCCGAGGGCCCGGACGCCGAGCGTGTGATCCGTGATCTGGCGGCCACGGGCCATAGGCTCATCTTCACGCCGAGTTTTGGCTACATGGAGCCCACGCTCAAGGTGGCGCAGGAGTTTCCGGGCGTGAAGTTCGAATCCATCACCGGCTACAAGACGGCGCCCAACGTGGCGGTGGCCAATGCCCGCTATTACGAAGGGCGTTACCTGGCCGGGATTGCCGCCGGGCGCATGACCCGCAGCAACGTGGCGGGTTATGTGGCGGGGTTTCCCATCCCCGAGGTGCTGCAGGGCATCAACGCTTTTGCGCTGGGCATGCGTTCGGTCAACCCCGGGGCCACGGTCAAGGTGGTCTGGCTCAACGCCTGGTTTGACCCCCCGCGCGAGCGCGACGCCGCCATGACGCTGTTCAACCAGGACGTGGACGTGATCGCCTTTCACACCGGCTCCACCGCCGTGATGGCCGCGGCGCAGGAGCGCGGCAAGATGGCCGTGGCCTACCACTCGGACATGCGCAAGGTCGCGCCCGACGCACAAATCGTGGCCGTCACGCACCAGTGGGGCGCTTATTACACGGCGCGCGCCAAGGCCGTTCTGGCGGGTCGCTGGGCCAGCGGCAACGTCTGGGGCGGCGTGCGCGAGGGCATGGTCCGGGTGGGCGATTTCGGCCCCAAAGTGCCCACGGCGGTGCAGCGCGAGGTGCTGGCGCGCCAGCAGGACATCGCGGCGGGGCAGCTGCAGCCTTTCGCCGCAAAACGTGCCGTGAAGGACAACACGGGCCGCGAGGTCATTGCCGCGGGCCACGCGTTGACCGACGCCGAGATCCTTCGCATGAACTGGCTGGTTGAAGGGGTGCAGGGCAAGCTCACGCACTGATACGGCTTCGCCTTCAAACGTATAACTTCGTTGGTTCGCCTTGCCGTGCTACAGCACTGTCTGCGGCTCCCGCCTTGTTCTACGCTTGTATGCAAAACCGTATGAGCACCGCGCATACCCGCTATCCGGCACGGCGTATGCATGGGTGCCGCGCCCCGTTTAAGCTCACGCCGTTTAAGCTCACGCCCCATGCACGCCTACCGCGCCGCCCTCCTGCGATTTGCCGACGAGCACACTGCCGTTTACGACGATGACGGGCTGCTGGTGGTCGGGCCCGATGCCGCCGGGCGCCCGGTGGTGCGCGCCGTGGGGGCGTACCACGATCTGGCGCCCAACTTCCCCGGGGTGGCCGTGGAACATCTGCCCGGGCGCATTCTGGCGCCGGGGTTTGTCGATCTGCACATCCATTACCCGCAGACCGACGTGATCGGCTCGCCGGCCGACGGCCTGCTGCCCTGGCTCGAAAACTACACCTTCCCGCACGAATCGCGTTTTGCCGACGAGGCCCATGCCCGCGGCGTGGCGGCGTTTTTTCTGGACGAGCTGGCGCGCAACGGGGTGACCACCGCGCTGACCTTCGCCACCTCGCATCCGCAGTCGGTGGACGCCTTCTTCACCGAGGCGCAGGCGCGTGGCCTGCGCATGATCACCGGCAAGGTGCTGCAGGACCGCCATTCGCCCGACGGCGTGCGCGACAACACCGCACAAAGCCTGATCGACACCGAGGCGCTGATCCGCAAATGGCACGGCGTGGACCGCCTGGGTTACGCCATCACGCCGCGTTTTGCGCCCACCAGCAGCGAGGCGCAACTGCGCGGCGCCGGTGCGCTGGCCGCGCAGTTCCCCGATGTGTGGGTGCAGTCGCACGTGGCCGAAAACCGCGACGAGGTGCGCTGGGTGGCCGAGCTGTTTCCCCACGCGCGCAGCTATCTGGACGTGTATCACGGGTTTGGCCTGCTGCGCGAGCGCGCCGTGTACGCCCATTGCATCCACTTCGACGAAGCCGACCGCGACTTGATGCGCGCCACAGGCGCCGCCGCCGCCGTCAGCCCCACCAGCAACCTGTTTCTGGGCAGCGGCTTTTTCGACTACGCCGCGGCCGACGCCGCCAACATGCGTTATGGCCTGGCCAGCGACGTGGGCGGCGGCACCAGCTTCAGCCCGTTTCGCACCATGCTGGCGGCCTACGGCGTGGGGCGCGAGGGG
>JBGSNW010000510.1:0-2452 GCA_041739435.1 Burkholderiaceae bacterium | reverse complement strand
CCGCCTCGGACGCGCGGCTGGGTTTTCGCAGCGCCACCGCGGCCATGCGCCTGGCCTGGAAACCGGCGTACGCACAGGGCCTGACCGTGGCCAGTGTGGCCTGCCTGGCCCTGGCCGCCCACATCACGCAACAGGCCGCTGAATGCGAGGCCAAGATCGTGCAGGCGGTGAAACTGGCGCTGACCGTCTCCCAGTCGGGTGACTATCAAAGCCCGCGCTGGGACAAGACCCGGCGCGAGATGCTGACGCTCATCCGGCGGGGCGTGGACATCAACCCGCACTACCGCAAGATCACGCCCATGGTGGCCGATGAAATTGCCAAATGGGGCGACTGGAAAAACGCGGTCTGGATCTGGGAGTCGGTGGTCGGCTCGCGACCCTACGTCACGGCCATCATGTCCAACATCGCCCGCGGCTACGCGCAACTCGGCCAGCCGGACAAGGCGTTCGAATACCTGCACCGGGCCCAGAAACTGCAGCCCAATGCACCCTCGGTCGCCTCGCTGGAGGTGATCCTGCTCAGCCGCAGCGGCAAGGAGGCCGAGGCCCTGCAGATTGCCCGAAAGCGCATTGCCGACGGGGTGTACGACTACGACATGGTCAGCGCGGCCTACACGCTGGGCGTGCGCGCCCGTGACTGGGCGTTGGCGCTCAAAAGCCTGGAACTGCGCAACAAGGGCTGGCCCGACCAGCGCGTGGACGGCCTGCTCAAGTCGGGCGACATCTACGCCGCCACCGAAGTCAAGGACGAAGCCAAGGCCTTGCAGTTCTACAAGGCCGCGCTGGCCGCCGCGCCCGACCCTGACAAGGCCACCACGCGGGCGCGGATCCCCACCATTTACCAGCCCCGGCTGTAGCGGCGGGACGATGGTCGGGGGCGCGTCAACGCGGCCCCGCACGCCCCGCCCCACACAGCCCGTATCAATCGTCCCGCTTGGGCAAGGTGTGGGCAATGCCCTTGTGGCAGTCGATGCAGGTCTTGCCTTCCTTGCGGCCTTCTTCCATCTTCTCCTGGGCGCGAGGGGTCTGTTTGTGAAAGTCCATGGCTTCCCAGCTGTGGCAGTTACGGCATTCACGCGAGTCGTTGGCCTTCATGGTGGCCCACACGTGCTCGGCCAGCTCGGCGCGTTTTTCATTGAACTTTTCAGGCGTGTCAATGGTGCCCAGCAGGTGGTGAAACAGCTCGTTGGACGCCTGGATCTTGCGCCAGACCTTGGCACCCCAGGGCTTGGGCACGTGGCAGTCCGAGCAGATGGCGCGCACGCCCGAGGCGTTGGTGTAGTGCGGGCTTTTCTTGTACTCCTCGTACACGTTGTCGCGCATCTCGTGGCAGCCGATACAAAAACCCATGGTGTTGGTGGCTTCCATGGCGGTGTTGAAGCCGCCCCAGAAGATCACCCCCGCCAGGCCCCCCACCAGCAAAAGCGCGACCGCGCCCCAGCGGCCGGGCTTCACTTGGGCAGCTTGGTCAGGTGAACGGCAATGTCGGCAGAGATCTGCCCGTCCAGCGCCCGCAGCGCAGGCATGGCTTCACCCGGCTGTCCATTGCGAACCTTGTGCAGCATTTCGGCCCCGTTGTCGGCCACCGAGCCCAATGGCGGGCCGTCCTTGACCTTCTTGCCATCCACCCCGTGGCAGCCGGCACACAGGGTGTTGAAGTACGCCTCGCCCTTGGCGCCGTCGCCCTTGGCCTTGTTGGAGGCGTCGACATACTTCGCCAGATCGCCCTGGCCCTTGGAGACAAACAGGGCCAGGTCGCTCGCGTCCCTGGCGCTCAACTGGGCCTCGGTGTAGCCGTGGGTCTTGTCGCGCAGCAGCGCGGCAATGGCCGCCGGGTCCTTGCCCGCGGCGCCGTTGATGCCCTTGATGCCCGTGGCGTGGCCGCCCTTGGCATAGGCACCGTCCTTGCCTTTGTAATCCCAGCCGTGGCACTCCTTGCAGCGCCAGGAGGCGTCCTTGCCATATTTGCCACCCTTGTTGGGATAAGACGGGTGATCCGCCGCGGGTTTGGCGGTTTTGTTCTCGGTGAAATATTTGTCGTACAGGCGCCCGCCGCGGGCAATGGCGGAGTCGGTTTCCTGGGCGAGGGCCGGGGCGCAGACCAGGGCTGCGACGAGGGCAGCGGCAAAGCGCAGTCGGGTGGATCGAACGGTATTCAGCATGGAACGCTCCTTCTTTTTTGCCGGGTCCAGCGGATTGGGACCGGTGAGGTTCACTATACGCCGCAATAGGCCCGGCACATTGACCCATGTCAAACAAACAGGACCATGGCACCGGCGGCAGCCCGCGAATGCCTGCCCTCAAAGATCGGCCAGCAGCGGGTAGGGCAGCGGGGCAAGCGCCATGAGCGGGCCACCGGGGCTGCCCAGCGTGAGGTGGCCGTCGTGTGTGGCGCTGAGCTGCAGCGACACAATCACGTCCCAGCCGCCGCCGGGCGCCGGGGCGGCCTGTG
>JBGSNW010000502.1:0-2565 GCA_041739435.1 Burkholderiaceae bacterium | reverse complement strand
GCCCTGGTCGAGCATGACAATCAGCTGTTTCTGGCGTTTGGAGAGTTTGTTGTCGGTGGGCGCCAGCTCTTCAAAACCGCTGTCGGCCACCAGCAGTGCACGCAAGGCCGCGCCAATTTCAGCGGCGCCAGAGGATTTTTCAATGTAGATGTCGGCGCCCGCGTCAATACATTGTTCTTTCACGTCTTCGGCCGGGGCGGCGGAGATGACTGCCAGTGGTGTCTTCGGGTAGCGTGTCTTGAGTTCGATCACGCCCGACACACCCACCGTGTCGGGGAGTTTCAGGTCCAGGCAAAACAGCTCGGGCTCGCCATGCTGGTTCGCGGCGGCGGGCACGCCACCCAGGCGCTCCAGCTCCACAATGCTGGCGCCTGCGCGCTGGCGCCGCAACAGCATGACGACGGCTTCGCGCATGAGGGGGTGGTCATCGATGACGTAAATGCTCATATCGGGAGGAGTTCTCAAATTTGTTGCGTCAATAATACACGCAAGCAAAGACAAAGATACATGTTCTCACAATAGCGGGACGGGCCAGAAGGTCAATAGTTGAGCCCGATGGCCGCACGCACGTCCTTCATGGTTTCGCGGGCTGTGGTACGCGCCCGTTCGGTCCCGGCGTCCACGATGTCGCGCACGATCTTGGGGTTGCGCAGGTAAGGCTCGGCGCGCGCCAGCATCGGTTGCTGCTCGGCCACGATGCCGTCAATCACGGGCTGCTTGCATTCAAGGCAACCGATGCCCGCGCTCTTGCAGCCCGAGACGACCCACTGTTGGGTATCCGCATCGGAATAGACGCGGTGGAACTGCCAGACCGGGCATTTTTCCGGATCGCCCGGGTCGTTGCGTTTCACGCGAGCGGGGTCGGTGGGCATGCGGCGCACCTTTTGTTCGATCTGCGCCTTGTCTTCACGGATGGCAATGGAGTTGTTGTAGCTTTTGCTCATCTTGGCGCCGTCCAGCCCGGGCAGTTTGCTGGCGGTGGTCAACAGCACCTGCGGCTCGGTCAGCACGGCCTTGCCGGTGCCACGGAACCAGGCTTCGAGCCGTTCGCGCTCGGCGGGCACGAGGTCGGCGTGGCCGGAGATGAAGCCGTTGGCGCCTTCGAGTGCCTTGGCGTCTCCGCTTTCCTGCCAGGCCCTGCGTGACTTTTCCAGGCGTTTGGCGCTGTCCTTGCCAAGCTTGACGAGGGTCTGCGCCACCAGTTCGTCGAAGTTCGACTCCTTGCCGTACAGGTGATTGAAGCGGCGCGCGGCCTCGCGCGTGAGTTCAACGTGGCTGGCCTGGTCTTCGCCCACGGGCACCCATTGGGCCCTGTAGATCAGGATGTCGGCGGCCTGCAGCAGCGGGTAGCCCAGAAAACCGTAGGTGGACAGGTCCTTGTCCTTGAGCTTTTCCTGCTGGTCCTTGTAGGTGGGCACGCGTTCGAGCCAGCCGATGGGGGTGCCCATGGCCAGCAGCGTGAACAGCTCGGCATGTTCGGGAATGCGGCTTTGCAGGAAGATCGTGCACTGGGCCGGGTCGAGGCCGGCGGCCAGCCAGTCGATCACCATCTCGTAGACGTTTTTTTCGATGACCTCGCGGCTCTCGTAGTGCGTCGTCAGCGCATGCCAGTCGGCCACGAAGTAGAAGCACTCCATTTCGGACTGCAGCCGCACCCAGTTCTTGAGGGCCCCGTGGTAGTGGCCCAGGTGCAGCGCACCCGTGGGGCGCATGCCCGAGAGGACGCGGTCGCGGGGCGCCACGGCGAGATTGTTCTGTGTCATGTCACTTCACCAGGAAACTCAGCGGGGTGAGCAGGATTTCCAGCAGGCCGTAGGTCAGGCCCATCACGGGGCGCAGCCACAGCGTGCTGACCACGCCGGCAATCACCAGCGCCATCACGATGAAAAAGCCCCAGGGCTCCACGCGCGACACCAGCTCGGCCTGCCGCCAGGGCAGCAAGCCCACCAGGATGCGGCCGCCGTCCAGCGGCGGCAGCGGAAAAAGGTTGAAGGCGAACATCACCACGTTGACCAGCATGCCCGCGCGGCACATCTCGATGAAAAACCGCTCGGTCAGCCCGGCACCCACCAGCAGGTACAGCAACGCGCCCCACAGCAGCGCCTGCAGCAGGTTGGAGGCCGGCCCGGCCAGCGCCACCCACACCATGTCGCGTTTGGGGTTGCGCAAGTTGCCAAAGCGCACCGGCACGGGTTTGGCGTAGCCGAACAAAAACGCCCCGGACGTGGCGAAATACAGCAGCAGCGGCATCAGGACCGTGCCCACCGGGTCGATGTGTTTCATCGGGTTGAGGGTGATGCGACCGAGCATCCAGGCCGTGTTGTCGCCAAAATGCCGCGCCACGTAGCCGTGCGCGGCCTCGTGCAGGGTGATGGCGAACAGCACGGGCAGGGCGTACAGCGCGACGGTTTGAATCAGGTTGGCGATATCCACGGGTGCAATTGTCTCAGACCGCCCGGTACGGAACCGCGGCGAGGCGCGTGGGGGCGTTCACGCGGCCTGCAGACCGAGCGCGACAAGGTCGCCACGGCCTTGCCGCACGATCACGGGTTCACCCCCGGTGCC
>JBGSNW010000488.1:0-4802 GCA_041739435.1 Burkholderiaceae bacterium | reverse complement strand
GGCAGGTGCGGGCCGTGCTGCTCGGTGGCGGCCAGGGGCAACACGGCCACGGTGTGGTCGGCGTCGAGGGCGGCGAAGTCGCGGGTGGTCAGGTCGGCCCAGAAACGGGATTTGAACGGCATGCCCGCATCTTATAGCGGCGGCGCGCGGCCTCCGGTGTCATGGGTCGGTTTTTCAGATTTTGAGTCTTTTTTGGCCTTAGCCCCCGTCAAATGGACATTGTTAGCTATTGATACGATAGCATTCAATCCAGTGGGCATGCATGGCGGGTGCCGCTGCGCCAGCAGATTCGCGCCTGCCACACGCAAAAGAAAAAGCCCCGCAGGCAGAACCTGCGGGGCTTTTGAAGCCGATTCGGAGCGGGTGCCACGAGGGCCCCCACCGTTCATCAGAACTTGTGGCGGACGCCAACCTGGGTCGTGGTGCCGTCCAGAAAGCGTGAGTTGTTGGCTACATTGCCGGCCCCGTTCACGCTGTCCTCAACCACGGCCACGTACAAATCGGTTCGCTTGGACAGGTCGTACGAATACGCGACCGAGCCCGCCCTGGCCTTGTCGTTCAGCGTGACGCCGCCGTTCTGGTCCCGCCCATACCACGCCATGATCTTGCCGGCGCCCAGCGGGGCACTGACGCCGATGTGGCCGGCCGACCGGTTGCTGCTGTACCGACGGTCACTCTCCAACCCGGCAAAAATTTTGACGACGCGCAAGTCGTAAGAAGCCCCGAGCGTCCAGGTGTTCTTGCTGTTGCTCGACGCCGCGCCGCCAAATCCGGCCACACCGGGCGTCCGCAGCACCGTCACACCGACAAACACCGGGCCATTGGCGTACTGGGTGCCCAGCGTGTAACCGGGCTTGTCGGCGGTGGAGATATTCCGAACCGCGGAACCCGTAACGCCACCGGCGTCCACCGCCGGACGCGAGATGTCCGACTGCGCATCGCCTTGCAACCCCAGGGCCAGATCGGCGCTGAAACCGTTCCAGGTGGGCGTTTCATAGCGGATGAGGTTGTCAAACCGCAGCTGAATGTTGTTGGAATACACGGCCATCGCGCCGCGCGTGTTCTGACCATAAGCGCGGCCCGTCGGGTCACTCCGCCGGAGCGTGAAATAAGCCCCCGCATACCCTCGCCCCAGGCTGAACTTGCCCAGTTGCCGGCTCCCAATGGACAGCCACGTGGAACGGTTGCCAATCGACGACAACCCACTTTGGGAGCTGAATCCGCCTTTGTCGTTGCTGATGCCCGTATCGATGATGAAACTGGCTTGCAGCCCCCCTCCAAGATCTTCCACCCCACGAAACCCCAGACTGCTGAAGCTCTCGCGCCCCGTGGAAACCCTTGCAGACGAGCCAGGAATTTTTTCGATGCCCACGTCCAGGACACCGAACACGGTGACAGACGATTGCGCCATTGCAGCGCCGCACGACGCCCATGTTGCCAGGACAAGAGCGGATTTTTTCCATGTCATTTTGAATGCCTCGGATGTTGTTGGTGATGACGAAAAACGAACACGGCAGCTTCGCACGAGGATCACAGACCCGACACATCGACGACAACCCATCTGGAAGATCCGGACCAACTGGTTTTGAAAAAGCCGAGCCCATTGCAACAGAACTGCTGATCTGGCGCAAAGAGATTCACATCAAAAATGTATTTCAGACGGGCCATGTCGCAGCGCGACGACAGGCGCATGGCAACACCGCATGACAACGCCCGGAATGTGTGTGCGCAAGGAGACGCATCAACAAAAACGCCCCTCAGGCAAAGCCTGAGGGGCGTTGAAGTCAGAGGCTGTGCAGGCGCCCACGGCACCCGCAGGAACATCAGAACTTGTGGTTGATACCGACCTGGTAGGTGTTACCGTCGCGAATGCCGGTGTTGTTGTTGGAAGCCTTGACGCCGGCGACGCTCGCGCCCTTGACCGTGTCATTGGTGTACGCGCCATAGATGCTGGTGCGCTTGGACAGGGCGTAGGAATAGGCCACCGCGCCCGAGCGCAGCTTGTTGGCCACCGTCACGCCACCGTTTTCGTCCACGCCATACCAGGCCATCAGCGTCCCGGCGCCCAGCGGCACCTTCACGCCCACGTTGCCGGCGTATTCGTTGTTGCTGTAGCGGTCGTCCAGCTCAATGCCGCCGAACACTTTGGCCACGCCAAAGTCGTACGTGGCGCTGGCGCCAAACACCTTTTTGTCGGTGTCGCCACCGCCAGGTGCGCCACGCGCAGGCGAACGTGCCACGCCAAAGCCCACGTAAATCGGGCCCTGGGCATATTGCGTGTGCAGGGAGTAGCCGGTTTTGTCGGCTGACGAGATGTTGCGGGTCAACGATCCGACGGCTGGCGCTGCATCAACCACCGACCGTCTTTCGCCCGCGTCACCATGCAGACCCAAAGCCAGGTCAGCGCTGAAGCCACTCCACACGGCCGTCTGGAAGCGGATCACGTTGTCAAAACGGCTGTTGTTGGCGCTGGAATACAGCATGGTGGAGCCGTCGCCATTCTGGCCGTAGGAAGCCGCCGTGGGGTCAGCCTTGGCGGTGGAGTTGTAGGCTGCCACACGGCCACGGCCGAAGCTCAGCGTGCCCACACCTTTTTGGCCCAGCGACAGCCAGGTCTGGCGGTTGCCAATGCTGGCCAGACCGCTGTTGCTGCTGAAGCCGGCGGTATCCGACTGGATACCGGTTTCGATCACGAAGCTGGCCTGCAGGCCACCGCCGAGGTCTTCCACGCCACGAAAGCCGATACGGCCATTGGACTCGTTGTTACCCGCCACACGCGTCTTCAAATCGGGACGCTTTTCAACGCCCATGTCCAGACTGCCGTACATGGTGACGGACGATTGGGCCATGGCCGCGCCGCAGGACGCCAGCACAGCCAGGGCAACCAGTGATTTTTTCATGTCAAGTTTCTCCAAAGAAGATGAGGATTTTCAGAGTGCTGGATCTCCGTCCAACGGCCCTGCCTAGTGTTTATACCAATGAAGTGGGGGCTGGTCCGTGACATCCGGCATGCAATGGGGGATTAAAGTGGGCACCGTTGTCACTGGGCAACAAAGCCCGGCTCCTTGGCTCGGTCTGCAAAAGCTTTTGCATGACATGTCGGGCCAAGCCCACGGGGCGAAGGGCCCCAGGCACACGGCCATGAAAAAAGCCCTTCAAACGGACGCTTGAAGGGCTTTTGAGGCCGTTGGCCTTACAGGCACCCGAGAGTGCCAGCAAACGCTTAAAAGTCGTGGCGGATGCCAAGTTGCGAGGTCAGGCCATCGGCCATGGCCGTCGATGCCGTCGTCAGCTTGCGGTTGGCCGGGTTGCGGAAAGCGCCGCTCACATCGTCATTGGTCAGGGCAGCGTACAGGTTGGTGCGCTTGGACAGCGGATACATGTACGACACCGACGCCACCTTGAGCTTGTTGGTCAAGGCCCCGGTTCCCGTCAGCGTGCTGGTTGCGCCGCCATTCTGGTCAATGCCGTACCAGGCCATCAAAGTGCCCGGGCCCACCGGTGCGCTGATGGCCACGTGGCCGGCGTTCTTGTCGCTGGAGAAGCGGCGGTCGCTCTCGTAGCCGGCGTGAATCTTGATCGGGCCAAAGTCGTAATGGCCGGCCACGGTCCAGACGTTGCCATTGACGTTGATGTTGGTGATGGGCGCGCCCAAAGCCGAAACACCAAGGCGGGCATCCGGAATTTTGGTAACCGACAAGCCGAGATAGGCCGTACGGGTCCGGAACTGGCCATGGACGGTATAGCCGGCGGTGGTGGCCGACGAGATGTTGCGGGTAGGCGAACCAACAGCAGGTGCCGCATCAACCACCGAGCGACGCTCGCCCGCATCGCCCTTCAGGCCAAAAGCCATGTCGGCGCTCAGGCCCATGTAGTTGGGGGTTTCGTAGCGGATGACGTTGTCCAGGCGCGACTGGTTGGCGGTCGAATAAACCAGCACCACGCCGCCAGCACGTTGGCCGAAGGTGTTGATGGTCGGGTCGGCCCAGAGCTGGGTGAAGAAACCGCCCACGTAGCCGCGGCCAAAACTCAGCTTGCCAAGGTCTTTGCTGCCAATCGACAGCCAGGTGGCGCGGTTGCCGATGCCGGCCAGGCCGCTGTCGCCGCCGAAGCCGGCCTTGTCGCTTTCAAAGCCGGTTTCGATCACGAAGCTGGCCTGCAGGCCACCGCCCAGGTCTTCCACGCCGCGAAAGCCAAAGCGGCTGCTGCCCTGCTGGCCGCTGGACACTCGGGTGTCCAGGCCGGGGATCTTTTCGACACCGGCGAAGATGCGACCGTAAATATTGACAGAAGATTGCGCCATGGCGGCGCCGCACGAGGCCAGAACGGCCAGGGCTACGAGTGATTTTTTCATCAAGGATGTCTCCAAGCAGGTGTTTGCGAAGCGAATTGGGTTTGGCAGAGTATTGGGATGCGTCTCTGTTCATGCCCCCTCCACTTTTGTTTATACCTATTTCAGACTGCGAAACCAAAGAACATGCGTGACAGCGGTGTCATCTGGATGACATTTGTTGTGCAGGCACTACAACTCCGGAGTCCACGCGGCAAACGCCCTTGCCATCACGGGTTGCCCCCCTGACGCAGGGTGACCCGGTTGCACCGCCATATCTGCGTGAAAATAGCGCCATGGACAAATTTCTGATCGCCGCCGACACGGCCTTGCGCACGCTGTTCGCCACCCCCCACGCCTCGCGCCCCTGCCCCTTGCTGCCCGCCGAAGAAACCCGCCTGAGTGCCGCCGAAAAGCGCGAGGCGGCCGCGCTGATGCGCGTGAACCACGTGGGCGAAGTGTGCGCGCAGGC
>JBGSNW010000476.1:0-3504 GCA_041739435.1 Burkholderiaceae bacterium | reverse complement strand
GGCAGCGTGAGCCAGGTGGCGTCGAAGCGCTCGCGCAGGGTTTCGTTGCGCAGGGCCACGCGCCCCGAGGCGAATGCGGCCACCAGCACACCGAGCATCACCAGCCCCCAGGCCCGGATGAACGCCGAAATGGCCAGCATCGCAACCGTCAGCAGGGGCAATGCACGCTTGCTGCCGGCAAACACATTGGCCACCTGCGGCACCACGTAACTCACCAGAAACACCACGATGGCCAGCGCCACGAGGGTGACGATGGCCGGGTACAGCGCGGCGCCCAGCAGCTTGGCCTTGAGGGCCTGCTGCTCTTCCAGATCGTCGGCCAGGCGTTCCAGCACCAGGCCCAGGTTGCCGCTTTGCTCACCGGCACCGATCACGGCCACATAGATGCCGGTGAACTCGCGGGGATGCTGGCTCAGCGCCTTGCCAAACGAGGCGCCGCCGTTCACTTCGGCGCGCAGGGCGGCCACGAGGTTGCGTTGCCGGTCGTCCTCGGCCTCGTCGGTCAGGGCGGTCAGGGCACGCTCCAGCGGCAGACCCGAAGAGACCAGGCCCGCCAGCTGCCGGGTCCAGATGGCCAGGCCCGTGGCGTTGAAGACGCGGGTGGTGAACAGCGTGGGGTTGAGCGAAAAGCCCCCGTCGCGCGCCGAACCGGTGGAGACGGCTTCCACGGCGATGGGCACCAGTGCCTGGGCGCGCAGCAGACTGCGCGCGGCCCGCGCCGTGTCGGCCTCGATGATGCCCTTGTGGGTCTGGCCGTCGGCGCGCAGCGCTTCAAAGGAATAGGCGGGCATGGCGCGTCAGGCCGTCAAAATGACTGTTGCGCCACCGGGCCCGCCGCGCAGTACATGCAGTGACAAGCGTGGGGGCCACAGAGCGCCGCGCCGGGCCGCCCCAAGCAAGCTCAGCCCCCTCGGGGGGCAGCGAACCACACAAAGTGGGGAGCGTGGGGGCCTCATGCTAGTCGCGCGTCACGCGCAGCAGTTCTTCGCGCGAGGTGACGCCGGCGGCAATCAGCCGTTCACCGTCGTCGCGCATCAGCGTCATGCCGCTGGCCAGGGCAGCGGCGCGGATGTCGGCTTCCGATGTGCGGTTGTGGATCTGCGCGCGAATGGCGTCGTTGGTGACGAGCAGCTCGAACACGCCGGTGCGGCCCTGGTAGCCGGTGTGGCCACATTCGTGGCAGCCCGCGCCGTGGCACGAGAGGCACAGCTTGCGCACCAGGCGCTGCGCCAGCACGCCGAGCAGCGATGAACTCAGCAGGAAGGGTTCGACACCCATGTCGGTCAGGCGGGTGATGGCGCTGGCCGCATCGTTGGTGTGCAGCGTGGCCAGCACCAGGTGGCCGGTGAGCGAGGCCTGGATGGCGATCTGCGCGGTCTCGAAGTCGCGGATCTCGCCGATCATGATCACGTCGGGGTCTTGCCGCAGGATGGCGCGCAGGGCCTTGGCGAAGGTGAGGTCGATCTTGGCGTTGACCTGCGTCTGCCCGACGCCGGGCAGCTCGTATTCGATCGGGTCTTCCACCGTCATGATGTTGCTCTGGCTGGCGTCCAGCCGTTGCAGTGCCGCATAAAGCGTGGTGGTCTTGCCCGAGCCGGTGGGGCCGGTCACGAGAATGATGCCGTGGGGCTGCGAGATCAGGTCGACCAGGCGGCGCAGCGCCTCGCCCTCCATGCCGACCGACTCCAGGCTCAGCTTGGAGCTGGTCTTGTCGAGCAGCCGCAGCACGGCACGTTCGCCGTGGGCGCTGGGCAGGGTGGAGACGCGCACGTCGACCGCACGGGTGCCGATGCGAAGGCTGATGCGGCCGTCCTGTGGCAGGCGTTTTTCGGCGATGTCGAGCTCGGCCATGATCTTCAGGCGGGAGATCAGCGCCGCGTGCAGCGCGCGATTGGGCTGCACCACTTCGCGCAGCGTGCCGTCGACACGAAAGCGCACGCTCGAATGGCGCTCGTAGGGCTCGATGTGGATGTCGCTGGCGCCGTCGCGCGCGGCCTGCGTCAGCAATGCATTGAGCATGCGGATGATGGGTGCGTCGTCGCTGTTCTCCAGCAGGTCTTCGACCGCCGGCAGCTCCTGCATCATGCGCGAGAGGTCGGCGTCGCTTTCGACCTCGCTGACCACCGCCGCGGCGTTGGATTCGCCCTGCGCGTACACCGCGCTGATGCGCTGGGCCAGCGTGTTGGCTTCGAGTTGCTGGACCGAGCGGACCGGGTACTTGCGCAGGATTTCTCCCCACGCGCCCACGTCAGGCGCGCCGGCGTGCCACAGCGTGAGGTCGTGGCCATCGTCTTCCAGCAGCAGCTGGTAGGTGCGGGCAAAGGCGTAGGGCAGCGGGTGGCGCGCGGACACGGCAGTCTCAGGGGCCGAGGGGCGAGGGCCGCACGATGCCCGACGGGCCCAGCGGTGTGGACTTGGGTTCCGTGGGCGGGCGCAGCGGCGGCAGCACCGGCGCGTCGTTGATGTTGAGCATGGTGCGCGGGGCGGGCTGCGCTTCTTTTTGGGCGTTGCGCATCAGGTCGTAGCGGTCCATCGAGAGAGAGTCGCTGGCCGTGGCATCGCGGATCACCACCGGCCGCAGAAACACCATGAGGTTGGTGCGTTTGCGGCCACGGGTTTCGGTCTTGAAGAGGTTGCCCAGAATCGGCACGTCGCCCAGGAACGGCACTTTCTCCTGATTGCCGGAATACTCGTCCTGCATCAGGCCGCCCAGCACGACGATACCGCCGTCTTCCACGAGCACGTTTGATTCGATCGAGCGCTTGTTGGTGATCAGGCCGGTGGGCGAATTGACCGACGACGCCTGCACACTGCTGACCTCCTGGAAGATCTGCATCTTGATCGTGCCGTTTTCGCTGATCTGGGGCTTGACACGCAGCGTCAGGCCCACGTCCTTGCGCTCCACCGTCTGGAACGGGTTGACCGAGCCATTGTTGCTGCCGGTGTTGGTGAAGCTGCCGGTGACAAAAGGCACGTTCTGGCCGATGACGATTTTGGCTTCTTCGTTGTCCAGTGTCAGAAGATTGGGGGTGGACAGGATGTTGCCGTCGCCATTGGTTTCGAGCAGACGCCCGAGCAGACCCAGGATGTACTTGCCGTTGGTCAGGCGGGCGCCGCCGAAGTTGGCGCCGGTGCCGGGGCGCACGGTGCCGGTGGCGCCCTCGGTGGCCAGGGTCAGGATGTTGTTGCCGCCCGTTCCGAAGTTGGTGCCGATGAAGCCCACCAGGTTGTTGCCGGCCTGGCCGATGGCGGTTTGCAGCTGGATGCCGAACTCGGAGGTGGTGTCGGCATTGACCTCGGCGATCAGGCTCTCGACGAACACCTGGGCGCGCCGCGAATCGAGTTTGTCGATCACCGCGCGGATTTGCCGGTATTGCGGCTCGGGCGCGGTGATGATGAGCGAGTTGGTGGCCGGGTCGGCCTGGATCTGGCCACCGGTGGATGGCTCGGCGGAGGGCGCCGTTGCGGCGGTGCCCGGGTTGGTGACCGCGCCACGGGGCGCGG
>JBGSNW010000473.1:0-5799 GCA_041739435.1 Burkholderiaceae bacterium | reverse complement strand
AGCGCCAGGGCCTGGGCCATGCCCGGGCCGGACGTCAACGCCCGCTTGAGGCGCGCCGTGGCGCCCGGCGAGCGCGTGGCAATCTCATGGGCCAGACCCAGGGCCACGTCCAGCATTCGATCCTGCGGCACAACGCGGTTCACCAGGCCCAGCGCCTTGAGGTCCAGCGCGCTCTGGCGCTCACCCAGCACAATCAGTTCCATGGTCCGCTGGTGCCCCAGCGTCTGCGGCAGGAGGTGGGTGACGCCGCCGGTCACGAAATGGCCCAGCGCCATTTCCGGGAAGAAGCAGACCAGGTTGTCAGCGGCCACCACCAGGTCGCAATTGAGCACCCATTCAAAACCACCGCCCACCGCATAGCCATGCACGGCGCCCACCACCAGCTTGGCGCCGAACATGATGTCGCGCGTGATGTGCTGGATACGGGCGCAATGCTCGGCAATGGCGGCCGGGCTTTCCGATTGTTCGCCGAACTCCTTGAGGTCGTCCCCCGCGCAGAAGGCCCGCCCTGCCCCGGTCAGCACAATGGCACGCGTGGCCGGTTCAGTTTGCGCGGCCTGCAGCGCGGCGTGCAGGTCCACCAGCAGATGGCCGCTGATGGCGTTGAGGCGTTCGGGGCGGTTCAGGGTGACAACACTGACGTCGCCTTGAACGGCATGGATGGCAAAACTCATGAAATGTTCTCCTGATGTTGATCCTGCGGGGTGCGCTGTCGAAAATTCGCGTCAGCCATCGGCATGTGCGCCTTCGCGGTCCCAGGTATCGGCCGTCACGCCTTGCGCCTGAAGCCTGAATTTTTCCACCTTGTCGGTGGGTGTCTTGGGCAGCTGCGACGCCAGACGGAAGTACCGCGGCACCATGAAGCGGGCCATGCGTTCCCCACAATGCGCCGCCAGAATCTGCCCCGTGAGGGTCGCGCCGGACCGCAACACCACACAGGCCATGACCTCCTCTTCGGTCATGTCACTGGGCACGCCGTAAACGGCGCATTCCAGCACATCCGGGTGCGTCTCGATGCCCATTTCGACTTCGGCACACGAAATGTTCTCGCCGCGGCGTCGCACCATGTCCTTGCGTCGCCCCACAAAATACAGGTAACCATCGGCGTCCTCGCGCAACACGTCGCCGGTGTGAAACCACAGGTCGCGAAACGCTGCCAGGGTGGCCTCGGGCATGGCGTAATAACCCAGCATGAGCAGCAGCGGCTGCTGCGGACGGATCAGCAGCTCGCCCGGCTCGCCGACCGGCACCGCACAACCCCGTTCGTCGGCAAGCCGCACCTCAAACGCGTCGGCCACCTTGCCACACGAGCCCATGCGACGGGGCTCGTCCTGCGGCGTGAACATCACAGCCCCGGCTTCGGTGGAGCCATACAGCTCCACCAGTCTGCAACCAAAACGCGCCTCAAACGCCGGGGCAAAAGACGGCAGCGGCACGCCCCAGCCGAGTCGCGCATGGTGGTCGCGATCACGCGATGATGGCGGTTGCTTCCACAGCATGGTGATGGTGGCGCCCATGAAATCGAAAACGGTGGCCCGCAGCGCGCGCATCTCGTCCCAATAACGTGAAACGCTGAAGCGTTCGCCAATCGCGGCGACGCCGCGCAATACCAGCGCTGGCGCGATCGTCAAAACGGTGGCGTCCAGGTGAAACAGCGGGTACGGGCAATACAGCACGTCGTCGGCCCGCAGGCCCAGGCCCTGAATGAACAGGCGCGCGTGCCCCAGCACAAAGCCGTTCGGAATCATCGCGGCCTTGGACGCCCCGGTGGTACCCGAGGTGTAGAGCAACAGGCACAGATCGGTTTCGGCCAGTTCGGGGCGGGGCAACGTGGCGCTGCAGGGATCGATGCCGCGCAAGGCGCTCCAGGGCTGGCATCGCTCGGGCAGGGCTGTGTCGGCGCCCACCACGAACACCGTGGCGATGCGGGTCAGCCCGGCCCCTGCCTCGGCCCAATGAGAATACAAGGACGCATGCACCACGGCCAGCGTGCTGCCGACCAGGTTCACCGCGTGCGTCAGCGCAGCTCCGCGAAACGAGGTATTGACAGGCGCCGCCACCGCGCCCAGCTTGGCCAGCGCGAACCAGGCCACGGCAAATTCGATGCAGTTGGGCAGCATCAAACTGACGATCTGGCCACGCTGAACGCCCTGGGCATGCAGTCCAGCGGCGACCCTGTCGGTCTCGTCATCGAACTGCCGGTAGGTCCATTCGCCGGCCAGCATGCGGACAAAAGGCCGGTCTGGGACTTCGGCGGCGGCCTGACGCAATTCAGCCGCCAGAGAAAAACGGTGTGGTTCAGACATGCGCGTGCCGTTGAGACAGGGGTTGTGTCCGGCACGGGTCGCCACCGCGCCGGGCCGTTCGTGGCAAGCTTACTTGATCACGTATTCCGCTTGCGGCTGCGCATGCGGCGTGCCCGTCTCGTCGCGGACCGCCGTGGTGTTGGCCCCCGGGATGGCCTTGCGCGCAAACAGCGTGTACATGGTGGGCACCACGAAGATGGTCAGCAAGGTGCCCAGGCTCATGCCGCCCACGATCACCCAGCCGATCTGGATGCGGCTCTCGGCCCCGGCGCCGGTCGAAAAGGCCAACGGCATCGCCCCCAGCACCATCGCGCCGGTGGTCATGAGGATGGGGCGCAGGCGCTGCGTGGCGGCCTTGATCAGCGCCTCGATCATGTCCATGCCCTGCCCGCGCAGCTGGTTGGTGAACTCCACGATCAGGATGCCGTGCTTGGTGATCAGCCCCACCAGGGTGATCAGGCCGATCTGCGAATACACGTTGATCGACCCACCCGACCACTTGAGCGCCAGCAGCGCCCCGATCATCGACAGCGGCACCGACAGCATGATGACAAACGGATCGACGAAGCTCTCGAACTGCGCCGCCAGCACCAGGAAGATGAACAGCAGCGCCAGCACAAAAACGATGGCCAGCGCGCCCTGCGAGCTGCGGAACTCCCGTGAGGTGCCGTTGAGGTCGGTGGTGTAACCGGGTTTGAGCACCTTGGCCGCCATCTGGTCCAAAAACGTCAGTGCCTGGCCCAGCGAATAGTCGGGCGCCAGGTTGGCCGTTATGGCCACCGAACGCCGTTGACCGAAGTGATTGAGCTCGCGGGGCGAGACACTTTCGCGCACCGTCACCAGGGCGGACAGCGGGATCATGGTGTCGTTGCGCCCGCGCACGTAGATTCGCTCAATGTCTTCGGGCGTGCTGCGGCCGCTGGGCTGGGTCTGCACGATCACGTCGTATTGCTCGGCGTCGCGTTTGTACCGTGTGACGTTGCGCCCGCCCAGCATGGTTTCGATGGCCTTGGCCACCACTTCCACGCTGACGCCCAGGTCGGCCGCCTTGTCGCGCTGCACCTCGATGCGCAGCTCGGGCTTGTTCAGCCGCAGGTCGACGTCGGGGGAGACGATGCCCGGGTTCTTGGCAATCTCGTCCAGAATCTGGCGCGTCACGGCATTGAGGTTCTGGTAGCTGTCGGAGGTCTGGATCACGAAGTTGACCGGCCGTTCGCGGAAACCCTGCCCCAGCGAGGGTGGCGTACTCGGAAACGCGTTGACACCAGCCAGCGCGTTGAATTTAGGCTGCAGTTCGCGGGCCAGATCAAGGGTGCTTCTCTTTCGGTCGTCCCAGTCCACGGTGCGATAGATCACGCGCGCCTGCGCCACCGTCGGGTTGCCCAGGCTGGCAAAAATGCGGTCGAATTCCTTGTACGGCTGGCCCATGCGCTCCAGTGCCTGGGCGTAGCGGTCGGTGTAGTCCAGCGTGGCGCCGTCGGGGGCGTTGACCGTGGCCAGAATGACACCACGGTCTTCCATCGGCGACAGCTCCTGCTTCATGGTCGGCCAGACACTGTAAATGGCAACACCGCTGGCCACCATGACCCCCACAACAATCCAGCGCGCCTGCAGCAGATGCCCCATCACACCATGGCGCCCCGTGGCGCCATGGTCGCGGCCGAACCGTGCCGTCACGATCCAGCGCAGCACCCGGCCATAGGTGTCGGACACCGCGACCAACACGCGCTCCATCGAGCGGTCAAAACGCGACGGCTTCGGGTTGTGCCGCAGCAGCAGCGAGCACATCATGGGCGTGAGCGTGAGCGCCACAAAACCCGACACCAGCACCGCGCCGGCCAGCGCCAGCGCAAATTCGACAAACAGCCGGCCGGTGCGCCCGGGCGTGAACGCCAGCGGCGCATACACGGCCACCAGCGTGAGCGTCATGGTCACGATGGCAAAGCCGATTTCGCGTGCACCCCTGATCGACGCCGAAAACGGGTCCATGCCTTCCTCGATGTGGCGAAAGATGTTCTCCAGCATCACGATGGCGTCGTCCACCACCAGTCCGATGGCCAGCACCAGCGCCAGCAGCGTGAGCGTGTTGACCGAAAAACCGGCCAGTGCCATCAGCGCGAAGGTGCCCACCAG
The DNA here is from genome assembly GCA_041739435.1 of Burkholderiaceae bacterium. Classification (GTDB taxonomy): domain Bacteria; phylum Pseudomonadota; class Gammaproteobacteria; order Burkholderiales; family Burkholderiaceae_C; genus PHCI01. Next base: position 1,360 of record JBGSNW010000473.1, on the reverse strand, counting down.
GCTCACCGGAATCGTGACGATGGGAATGATGGAAGCGCGCATGGTGCGCAGGAAGACAAAAATCACCAGTGCCACCAGCACGATGGCTTCGGCGATGGTCTTGTACACGTTCTTGACCGAGCGGTCGATGAAGACCGAGTTGTCATTGGCCACGTCAATCGACACGTCGGGGGGCAGATCGGCCTTGAGCCGGGGAATCATTTCGCGCACACCCCTGGACAAGTCCAGCGGATTGGCCGTGGCCTGGCGGATCACGCCCGCCCCGATGGCCGAGCGTCCGTTCAGGCGCACCCCGCTGCGCTCCTCGGCCGCTGCCTCCTGCACCCGGGCCACGTCGCGGATCTTCACCGGGAAGCCGTTCACGTTCTTGATGACCACCTCGCCAAACTGGGCAGGCCGCATCAGGTCGGTGACCGAGGTGACGCTGAACTCGCGCTGCCGGGATTCGATGCGTCCGGCTGGCAGCTCCAGGTTGCTGCGCCGAATGGCGTCTTCGGCGTCCTGCGTGGTGAGCTTGTAGGCCGCCAGCTTGTCTGGATCAAGCCAGACGCGCATGGCGTACTTGCGTTCGCCGAATATGCGCACGTCGGCCACGCCGGTCACGGTCTGCAGCCGTGGCTTGACGATGCGATTGACCAGGTCGTTGATCTGCAGCGGGTTGAGCGTGTCGCTGGTAAAGGCCAGCCAGATCACCGGGAACGCGTCGGCCTCCACCTTGGCAATCACCGGCTCCTCGATGGTCTGGGGCAGCTTGTTGCGCACACGCGAGGTCCGGTCGCGTACCTCGGCCGCGGCGGAATCGGCGTCTTTTTCAAGGCGGAAACGCACACTGATCTGCGACTGCTCGGCCCGGCTGATGGAAGTGATGACGTCCACCGCATCAATGCCGGCAATGGAGTCTTCCAGCGGCTTGGTGACCTGCGATTCAATCACCTCGGCCGACGCACCGGGGTACTTGACGCTCACGGTGACAACGGGCTCGTCGATCTTGGGGTATTCGCGCACGCTCAGCCGGTTGAAGCTCACGGCGCCGATCAGCACGATCAGCAGCGACAGAACCGTGGCCAGCACCGGACGGCGAATCGAGACTTCAGCAAGTTGCATGGTGTGTGCTCCTGTCGCGGGAATCAGCCGGCGCTGCGCGGGACAGCGCGGCCCTCACCTGTGCCGCCACTTCCGGAGCCCACCACGACACAGGGATTGAGGCCGGACAACGCCGGCTCTGCACGCGAAGCCATGGGCGCAGGCCGGTTCGGTGCACCTGCGACGCCTGGTATGGCGGGCGAGGGCCCACCGTCACGCGGCGCCTTGTTGACCGGGGCCGCACCAATGATGATGAACTGACCTATCTCGCGCGGGC
>JBGSNW010000462.1:0-13277 GCA_041739435.1 Burkholderiaceae bacterium | reverse complement strand
CCGGTGGCCACCGAGACGGCTGCGCCCGACGACGAGCCCCCGGGCACATGCGGAGTGCCCGCGGCGCCCACCGGACAGTCGTGGCGGCCGTCCCATGCGGCGGGCGTTCCGTGGTGGGGGTTGATGCCCACGCCGGAAAAGGCAAATTCCACCATGTTGGTGCGGCCGATCATTGCCCCACCGGCGGCACGAAGACGCGCGACGGCGGGGCAGTCGGCAGCGGCCAAGGGGGCATCGTCCAGCACCACCGAGCCGGCCCGGGTGCGTTCACCGGCGACGTCGAAAAGGTCCTTGACCGACACGCTGAGCCCGGCCAGCGGCAGCTGAAGGCGCCGGGAGTCGGCGGCGGCGGCGCGCACTTCGTCAAGGTTGGTGTGCACGAATGCATGACGGCAGGCGTCGGACAGCGCGCGATCGATGGCGGCTTGCGCCACGGCGCCGGCAGCGAGTGAACCGTCCAGCAGGCGCTGGCGGGTGGCGTGGAAATCAGGGGGCATGAACGGGTCGCTGTGCTAGAATCCTTGGGTTTTGCCGATGGTACCGGACACAGCGCAACGCTGCACGGGGACCGCTGCAAAACAAATCGCAAACCAGTCCCAACAAGGTGTTGTGGAGCGATGGGGTTTCAAGGCCGTGCCTGTAAAGGCAGCACCTGAGATTCATTGCGACACGAATCGGACTGGCTTTCAGACCCAACCTTTGGAGTAAATACCATGTCAGTCACCATGCGCGCCATGCTTGAAGCCGGCGTCCACTTCGGACACCAGACCCGCTTCTGGAACCCGAAAATGGCCCCGTACATTTTCGGTCACCGCAACAAGATCCACATCATCAACCTGGAAAAATCGCTCCCGCTGTTCCAGGAAGCCACCAAATTCGTCAAGCAACTGTCCGCCAACCGCGGCACCGTGCTGATGGTTGGCACCAAGCGCCAGGCCCGCGAAACGCTCGCGACCGAGGCCAAGCGCGCCGGCGTGCCCTATGTCGACCAGCGCTGGCTGGGTGGCATGCTGACCAATTTCAAGACCGTCAAGACGTCCATCAAGCGCCTCAAGGACATGAAGGCCCAACAGGAAGCCGGTCTGGAGACCCTGAGCAAAAAAGAGCAGCTGACGTTCTCCCGCGAGATCGCCAAGCTCGAAAAGGACATTGGCGGCATCCAGGACATGACCGCGCTGCCGGATGCGATCTTCGTGATCGACGTCGGATTCCATAAAATCGCCATCGCCGAAGCCCAGAAGCTGGGCATCCCGCTGATCGGCGTGGTCGACACCAACCATTCGCCCGTGGGCATCGACTACGTGATCCCCGGCAACGACGACTCCGCCAAGGCCGTGGTGCTGTATGCGCGCGGCATTGCCGACGCCATCATCGAAGGCCGCGCCAATGTCGGCAACGACGTGGTCAAGGCCGTGGCGGCCGAGACGGGCGACGAATTCGTGGAAGTGGACGAAGCCTCGGCCTGAAGTCCCCGCCATGCGAAGAAAGGGGCTTCGTGGCCCCTTTTTTTTAGCCCCGACAACCGATTGAACTGAACTGAAGACGGAGAGAAAAAATGGCAACAATTACCGCAAGCATGGTCGCCGAACTGCGTGGCAAGACCGATGCCCCCATGATGGAATGCAAGAAGGCCCTGACCGAAGCCGAGGGCGACATGGCCAAGGCCGAGGAAATCCTGCGTGTCAAGCTCGGCAGCAAGGCCGGCAAGGCATCGGCCCGCGTGACGGCCGAAGGCGTGGTGGTGAGCAAGATCGACGGCACGACCGGTGCGCTGCTTGAAGTCAACTGCGAAACCGACTTCGTCACCAAGAACGACGCGTTCCTGGCGCTGGCCAATGCCGCGGTGGGGCTGGTCGTTGCGCACAACCCGGCCGACGTGGCCGCACTGGGCGCGCTGCCCTACAGCCAGGACGGCTTCGGCCCCACGCTGGAAGAGGTGCGCAAGGGCCTGATCGGCAAGATTGGCGAGAACATGAGCTTTCGCCGCTTCAAGCGCTTTGCCGGTGACAGCAAGCTGGCCGGCTATCTGCACGGCACCCGCATCGGTGTGGTGGTGGAGTTTGCCGGTGACGAAACCGCCGCCAGGGACGTCGCCATGCACGTGGCCGCCATGAAACCCGTGGCACTGACCAGCGCCGACGTGCCGGCCGAGCTGATCGAGCGTGAGCGCTCGGTGGCCACCGCCAAGGCCGACGAAGACCGCAAGGCAGCAGAGGCCGCCGGCAAGCCCGTGCAGTCGGCCGAGATCGTGGCCAAGCGCATTGACGGCGGGGTGCAGAAATTCCTCAAGGAGGTGTCCCTTTTCAACCAGTCGTTTGTCAAGAACGACAAGCAGACCGTCGAGCAGATGCTCAAGGCCACCGGCACGACCGTCAAGGGCTTCACGCTCTACGTGGTGGGCGAAGGCATCGAGAAAAAGGTCGACGACTTTGCCGCCGAAGTGGCCGCGCAAGTGGCTGCCGCCAAGGGCAACGCCTGACATCCGCTTCATACAAGGCCGCTACACTCGGCATCCATCCAGAGGGAGACCCGTCCATGACCAACGCCACGCCAGCCCACAAGCGCATCTTGTTGAAGCTGTCCGGTGAGGCGCTCATGGGCGACGACGCCTTCGGCATCAACCGCGCAACCATCGTCCGCATGGTGGAGGAGATCGCCGAGGTCACCCGCATGGGCGTCGAGGTTGCGGTGGTGATTGGCGGGGGCAACATCTTTCGCGGGGTGGCCGGAGGCTCGGTCGGCATGGACCGCGCCACCGCCGACTACATGGGCATGCTGGCCACCGTCATGAACGCCCTGGCCCTGGCCGACACCATGAACAAGGCCGGGCTGGTGGCGCGTGTGATGTCGGCCATCGCCATCGAACAGGTGGTGGAGCCCTACGTCCGTCCCAAGGCGCTGCAGTACCTCGAGGAAGGCAAGGTCGTGATTTTTGCCGCCGGCACCGGCAACCCGTTTTTCACCACCGACACCGCCGCGGCGCTGCGCGGCGCGGAGATCGGCGCCGAAGTGGTGCTCAAGGCCACCAAGGTGGACGGGGTCTACACCGCCGATCCCAAGCTCGACCCCAAAGCCACCCGTTACGCGAGAATCAGTTTCGACGACGCCATGTCGCAAAATCTCGGCATCATGGACGCCACGGCGTTTGCGCTGTGCCGCGACCAGAAGCTGCCGATCAAGGTGTTCTCGATCTTCAAGCACGGCGCGCTCAAGCGGGTGGTGTTGGGCGAGGACGAGGGCACCCTGGTCTATGCCTGAAAATACCGGGTTGTGTTGCGTGGACCGGAAGGATGTAATCCGGGCAACCTCGCCACATGAGGAGTAAACATGACAGTTTCCGAAATCAAGACCACCACTGAGGCGAAGATGGACCAGTCCATCGCCGCGTTCAGGAACAACCTGACGAAAATCCGGACCGGTCGGGCGAATCCGGCGCTGTTGGACCACCTGATGGTGGATTACTACGGCAACCCGACCCCCATCAACCAGGTCGCCAATGTGGCGCTGCTGGATTCGCGCACGATCAGCATCCAGCCCTGGGAAAAGGGCATAGGGGCCAAGATCGAAAAAGCGATCCGCGACAGCGATCTTGGGCTGAACCCGGTGGGCATGGGCGACCTGATCCGCGTGCCCATGCCGCCAATGAGCGAAGAGCGCCGCAAGGAACTCACCAAGGTCGTCAAAGGCGAGGGCGAGAACGCCAAGATCGCCGTGCGAAATCTGCGGCGCGATGCGAATGAGGCCGTCAAGAAGCTCGTGAAGGACAAACTGGCGTCCGAGGACGACCAGAAGCGCGCTGAAACCGAGATCCAGAAGGTCACTGATCGCCATATCGCCGAGATTGACCAGCTTGTGGCGGCCAAGGACCAGGAGATCATGGCGCTGTGATGAAGGTGTTGCCCAGCCCACAGATGTTCGACGACCGTGAATACGGCGTTGGCATTCGCCTGGGATTTTGTTCATGACCAGTCCGTCATCTCTCCTGCATCACGTGGCCATCGTGATGGATGGCAACGGGCGTTGGGCCACGCAGCGTCATCTGCCGCGGGTCGCGGGGCACCGACAGGGCGTGGAGTCGCTGCGCCGTTGCGTGGGAGCCTGTGTCGAGCGCGGCATTGCCGTGCTGACCGTGTTTGCATTTTCGTCCGAGAACTGGAACCGCCCGGCAGAGGAAGTGTCGGGCTTGATGGACTTGCTGGCGTTGGCATTGGGCCGCGAGGTGCCTCAATTGCTGGCCGATGGTGTGCGGCTGCACTTTGTCGGGGACCGGGGACGGCTTTCACGCAAGGTGGCTGCGGGCCTGGCGCAGGCCGAACAGGCAACGGCAAACAACTTTCGCCTCACCTTGAACGTCTGTTTCAACTATGGTGGCCGATGGGATATCGCGCAAGCGGCCGCCAAGCTGGGTGCACAGGGGCGTCCCATCACTGAAGCCAATCTCGACAGGGCGATGTCGATGGCGCACGTGCCGGATCCTGATCTGTTGATTCGCACCGGTGGCGAGCAGCGATTGAGCAATTTCCTGCTGTGGCAGGCAGCTTATGCAGAGCTCTATTTCAGTGAGCAGCTCTGGCCCGATTTTGACGAAGCCGAGTTTGACCGCGCCATCTCCGCCTACGGTCGGCGCGACCGCCGCTTTGGCAAGACGCCGGGGCAGGCCCCGCTGCACCGCGCCGCCTGATCCCGTCATGCTCAAGCAGCGCGTCATCACAGCCCTTTTGTTGCTGGCCGTTCTGCTGCCCGCCATGTTCCATCCGTCACCGGTCGGATTCTTTGGCGTCACGCTGGTGCTGATCGCCGCAGGGACATGGGAGTGGGGACGCATCAACCGGCGCTCCCAGCAGCAGTCGGTGACACTGGCCTGTGTATGTGTTGCAGCGTGCGCGGCGTCGTGGGCGGGGGGCTGGTTGACGCTGAATCTCTCCTTCCTGTGGGTTGCAGCAACCGGGCTGTGGGCGCTGGCGGGCGCGTGGCTGTTGCGGGTCGGCCCGTCAGGCTGGGTGCGCATCCCGGTTGCTGTGCGCCTGATCGGTGGTCTGCTGGTGTTGTGGCTGGCGTGGCTGGCGATGGCACAGGCCCGCGTCCAGGGCATTAATTTCCTGTTGTCGGTGCTGGTGCTGGTCTGGGTTGCAGACATCTTTGCCTATTTTGTCGGGCGTGCCTGGGGCCGCCACAAGCTCGCGCCGTCCATCAGCCCGGGAAAAAGCTGGGAAGGGGTGTTCGGGGGGGTGATGGGGGTGGTGCTGTTGGCGGTGACGTGGGTCTGGGTCGATGGCGTTTACCGGCATCATGCGCCGAGCCTCTACACCCGGTTGCTCGATGTCAGTGCGCCGATGCTTCTGGGCGGTGTGCTGTTGATGTCGGCGATGAGCGTGATGGGGGACCTGCTGGAGTCCCTGGTCAAACGCAGCGCCGGGGTCAAGGACAGTAGCGGATTGCTGCCGGGACATGGCGGCGTTCTTGACCGCGTGGACGCGCTTTTGCCGACATTGCCGCTGGCGATGATGCTGGCCTCCGCGGCGACATGATGAAACAACACCTCACAATTCTGGGCTCCACCGGCTCAGTTGGCACCAACACGCTGGATGTGGTCGCCCGCCATCCCGACCGGTTCGAGGTTTTTGCATTGAGTGCAGCCACGCAGGTGGACCGCATGCTGGCACAGTGCGCGCAGTTCAGGCCACGCTATGCCGTGATGGCCAGCGAGGCTCATGGCCGCGAACTGGCACAAAAAATAAAAATGAACTCGCTGGATGTCCAGGTTCTGTGGGCACCAAATGCTATCGAAATGATATCTTCGCATCAAACCGTCGATGTCGTCATGGCCGCGATCGTGGGCGCGGCCGGTCTGCGGCCATGCCTGGCGGCAGCGCTGGCCGGCAAGCGGTTGCTGCTGGCCAACAAGGAGGCCCTGGTGGTGGGTGGTCAGGTGTTTCTGGATGCGGTTCGCTCCGGTGGCGCCACCCTGTTGCCAATCGATAGCGAACATTCCGCCATCTTCCAGTGCCTGCCGACCGACCGATCAACCTGGGCTGAGCAGGTGGACAGTATCTTGCTCACGTCGTCCGGTGGACCGTTCCGCCAGCGCGATCCGAAAACCCTGGCGCAGATCACCCCGGACCAGGCGTGTGCGCATCCGAATTTCGCCATGGGGCGCAAGATTTCCGTCGATTCCGCCACCATGATGAACAAAGCGCTGGAAGTCATCGAGGCGCGCTGGTTGTTCGACCTGCGCCCCGAGCAAATCCGGGTGGTGATCCATCCTCAGCAGATCATCCATTCGATGGTCCAGTTCAGGGATGCCTCGGTGCTGGCGCAGCTCGGAACGCCGGACATGCGGGTACCGATTGCCTGCGGTCTATCGTGGCCGCAGCGTATCGCGTCGGGCGCGCAGGCACTGGATTTCAACACCCTGAGTGCATTGACTTTCGAATCGTGCGACTCGCCGGAGCATCGGGCAAGGTTCCCCGGCCTCGAGCTGGCGTGGGAGGCGCTCAACGGGCCTTCTGGAACCACAGCGGTCCTGAACGCTGCCAACGAAACGGCCGTGGCGGCGTTTTTAGCGCGGCAAATCCGCTTTGACCAGATTCATCGCGTGATCCTCGCAACACTGGAGGCGGTCGAGGTCTCGAGGCCTTCGTCGCTGGACGATTTGCTGGCACTGGACGATCAGTCCCGTGCTGTCGCCCGGCATGCCATGGCGCAACTGGGCCGCTAAGGGGAGTCGCATGCTGTTGACCGTGATTGCATTTGTTGTCGCACTGGGCCTGCTGATTGCAGTGCATGAATATGGTCACTACCGCGTGGCGGTGGCTTGTGGAGTCAAGGTTCACCGGTTCTCGGTGGGCTTTGGCAAGACACTGCTGCGTTGGCAACCCCGGAATCAGAAAAGCGGTCAAGCCACCGAGTTCGTGATTGGCGCCTTCCCGCTGGGGGGGTACGTCAAGATGCTGGACGAGCGCGAAGGCCCGGTCGCCGCTGCAGAGCGGCACCTCGCGTTCAACACCCAGCCATTGCGTTCCCGGGCTGCCATCGTGGCCGCGGGCCCGTTGGCCAACCTGCTGCTGGCCGTGGCACTGTATGCGGTCGTGAGCTGGATCGGGGTGCCGCAACCCCGCGCGATACTGGCCAGTCCTGTCGAGGGCTCCATCGCCGAACGCGCTGGTTTGCGCGGCGGTGAGGAGGTCGAGCAAGCCGCGCTCGCCGATGATGCGCTGGCGCCGGTTGTATCGTTTGAAACCGTTCGCTGGCTGGTCACGCGTGGAGCGCTTGAAGGACAGGACGTGCGGCTTGAAGTCCGGACCGGCCCGGGGCGCTCCTTGCGCGAGATACGGCTACCACTGCACGATCTTCCGGTTCGTGAAGCCGACGCCGACCTGTTTCGCCGGATCGGCATCACCAGCCCCTGGACAAGTCCGGTTCTGGGAGAAGTGCTGCCGGGTGGGGCAGCCGAGCGAGATGGTCTGCGAAGTGGTGATCTTGTTCTTGCGGTCGGTACAACCGCCATTGTCGACGGACAGCAGTTGCGCGAGGTCATTCGTGCCTCAGTGGCGGACGCGCGACCACTGACACGGGCCTGGCGCCTGCGCCGTGATGGTCAGGACGTGGTGCTGAACGTGACGCCGCAGTTGCGCGACGAAGGGGGGCGACAGATCGCCCGGATTGGCGCCTACGTTGGCGCTTCGCCAGAGATGCTGACCGTGCAGCTGGGGCCGCTCGAAGGCCTTTGGCAGGGGGTGACACGTACCTGGGAAATGGCGGCGCTCACTTTGCGAATGATGGGGAAAATGCTGATCGGTGAAGCATCGCTCAAAAATCTGAGCGGACCTCTGACGATCGCTGATTACGCAGGCAAGTCTGCCAGTCTCGGGTTGACGCAATACCTGACGTTCCTCGCCTTGATCAGCGTGAGTCTGGGGGTTCTCAACCTGCTGCCGCTACCTGTCCTCGACGGGGGGCACCTGATGTATTATCTTTGGGAAGGCGTCACGGGCAGGGGAGTGTCCAATGCATGGATGGAGCGCTTGCAGCGCGGTGGTGTCGCGGTGCTGCTTCTCATGATGTCGATCGCTTTGTTCAATGACGTCTCCCGACTTTTTGGTTAACCTTCCCGCCTTCGGCCGTGCGCAGCTGGCAACTCCTCCTCTCTCATGATCAAAACAATCAACGGATTTCGATTGCGCACGGTTGCCGCAGTCACGGCCATGGCGCTGATGGCGGGCACGGCCTGGGCCGTGGACCCGTTCACGGTGCGCGACATTCGCGTCGAAGGTCTGCAGCGCGTCGAACCCGGCACCATCTTTGCGTCCATCCCCGTCAGGGTGGGGGACACCTACAACGACGACAAGGGAACGGCGGCCATCCGGGCGCTTTTCGCTTTGGGGCTGTTCAAGGACGTTCGACTGGAAACGGTGGGCGACGTTCTCGTGGTTGTGGTGGAGGAGCGTCCGACGGTGGCTACAGTCGACTTTGTCGGCTCCAAGGAATTTGACAAGGAGATTCTGCAGAAGGCGCTGAAAGAGGTTGGCATCGCCGATGGGCGTCCGTTTGACAAGGCCCTGGCCGACAGGGCGGAGCAGGAACTCAAGCGCCAGTACATCAATCGCAGCCTTTATGCCGTGGAGGTGGTCACAACGGTCACGCCGATCGAGCGCAACCGGGTCAATCTCACTTTCACCATCAATGAAGGAGAGGGCGCGCGCATCAAGGACATCCGGATCGTTGGCAACCAGGTTTTTGGCGAGTCCACTTTGCGTGGACTGTTTGATCTGGATGACGGGGGCTGGCTGTCCTGGTACACCAAATCCGATCGTTATTCTCGCGCCAAGCTCAACGCCGATCTGGAGACACTCCGGTCGTACTACCTGACGCGCGGATACCTTGAATTCAACGTCACATCCACCCAGGTGGCGATCTCGCCGGACAAGCGGGACATCACCATCACGATCAATGTGACCGAAGGGGCGCGTTATGTCGTGTCCAGCGTGAAACTCGATGGCAATTTCCTTGGCCGGGACGACGAGTTCAAGTCTCTTGTGAGCATCCGTGTGGGTGAGGCCTACAACGCCGACCAGGTGGCCGAAACCACCAAGGCGTTCACCGAGTATTTCGGCAACTTTGGTTACGCTTTTGCCAAAGTCGAGGTCCGCCCCGATATCGACCGCGTCAACAACCGCGTGGCGTTCGTGATTCTGGCCGATCCGTCGCGGCGCGCCTATGTGCGACGTCTGAACATTGCGGGCAACAGCCGGACTCGCGACGAGGTGATTCGCCGCGAGTTCCGGCAGTTCGAATCGTCCTGGTACGACGGTGACAAGATCCGCCTGTCGCGTGACCGCGTCGACCGCCTCGGTTTTTTTACCGACGTCAACTTCGAGACGCAAGAGATTCCTGGAGCGCCCGATCAGGTGGACCTCAATGTCAGCGTGGTTGAGAAACCCACTGGGAGTCTTCAGCTGGGCGCCGGATTTTCCAGTGCTGAAAAAATTGCACTGTCATTCAGCGTGAAGCAGGAGAATGCATTCGGTTCTGGCAACTTTCTGGGTCTGGAACTCAACACCAGCAAATTCAACCGTGTGGCGGTGATCAACACCGTCGACCCGTACTTCACGGTGGATGGCATCTCCCGCACCGTGGATGCGTTTTACCGAACCACCAAGCCATTTACCCAGCAAGGTGGCAATTATGAATTGGTCAGTGCCGGTAGCAGCATGCGGTTTGGCATCCCGTTCAGCGAGCTGGACACCGTATTTTTCGGGGGTGGGTTTGAAAACACCCAAATCAAGCCCGGAACCGACATTCCGGCGGCATTCCTCGCGTACGCGACAGAATTTGGCTACACCAGCAATTCCATTCCATTGACCGTGGGTTGGGCGCGTGACAGTCGCGACAGTGCGCTCGTGCCCACCAGGGGACGACTGCAGCGGCTCAATTCTGAATGGAGCGTGGCGGGCGATGCACGGTATCTGCGGGTCAACTATCAATACCAGCAGTACGTGCCCCTGAACAAGCAGTTCACGCTGGCGTTCAATGGGGAACTGGGTTGGGGCAAAGGCTTCAGTGGCCGACCTTTCCCGGTGTTCAAGAATTTTTTCTCGGGTGGTCTGGGTTCGGTGCGTGGTTTCGAGCAAAGCACTCTGGGTCCGCGTGACGTGACGGGGTCGTCGATCGGGGGGCCTCGCAAGGTGACTCTGAACGCTGAACTGGTGGCGCCGTTTCCCGGTGCCGGCAACGACCGCACCTTGCGAGTGTTCGGTTTTTTTGACGCAGGCAATGTTTTTGGCGAAGATGAAGCGGTTCGGCTTTCGAGCCTTCGTGCCTCGACGGGCTTGGGCTTGAGCTGGATTTCCCCCGTCGGGCCCTTGCGCATCGCCATTGCCAGACCGGTACGCAAAGAGGCTGGGGATAGAATCCAGAAATTGCAATTTCAAATCGGAACGGCCTTCTAATGAAACCACTTTTCCGCCATGGCTTTCTGGCCATCATCGTCGGCCTCACGGGGTTTGTCACGGCTGCGCATGCCCAGGATTTCCGCGTGGGCTTTGTCAACACCGACCGAATCTTCAAGGAAGCCAACAGTGCCAAAGCGGCGCAGTCCAAGCTCGAGCAGGAGTTCTCCCGGCGGGACAAGGAACTGCAGGAGCTGGGCAACTCACTCAAGACCGGGGCCGAGAAGTTCGAGCGTGAAGCGCCGACGCTGCCGGAGTCCCAGCGCGTGGCACGCCAGAAACAGTTGGTTGATCAGGATCGCGATTTCCAGCGCAAGCGGCGCGAGTTTCAGGAAGACCTCAACGCCCGCAAGAACGAGGAACTCCAGCAGGTGCTGGAGCGCGCCAACCGTGTTGTCAAGCAGGTCGCCGAGGCCGAGAAGTACGACATCATCCTGCAGGAGGCGGTGTACATCAATCCCAAGCATGACATCACCGACAAGGTGATCAAGGCGCTGAATGCCGCCGGCCCGCGCTGATTGGCGCGGCATCTCGATGTGGCACTCCGTCTCGGCTCAATTGTTTCCGCGTTGGGTGGAGATCTGCATGGAGACCCGGAGCTCCTGATCGAACGGCTGGCGCCGCTGGAAACAGCGGGCGCCTCGGATCTCAGTTTCCTGGGCAATTCAAAGTACCGTCATCAGCTGGCCACTTCCGCGGCAGGCTGCGTCATTGTGGCGCCAGCGTTTCAGGACGAAGCGAAAACGCGTGGTGCGTGCATCGTCACGACGCAGCCCTATCTCTATTTCGCCCGCGTGACCCAGCTCTGGAAACAGTCGCTGGGTGTCGCCGGGGGGCCTGCGGTGCATCCGAGCGCGGTGATCGATCCGTCCGCGCGGATCGATCCCACGGCACGAATTGGCGCGCTTTGTGTCATCGAGCGCGGTGCGGTCGTCGGGGCAGGTTCCCGGCTTGGCTCGCGCGTGACCTTGGGCGAGGGGTGTATCGTGGGTGAGCGCTGCATCATCCATTCCGGTGCCGTCATCGGTGCCGACGGCTTTGGCTTCGCGCCCGACGGCGATCGCTGGGAAAAAATCGAGCAGCTGGGCGCGGTGCGCATCGGCAACGACGTTGAAATTGGCGCCAACACCTGCATTGATCGCGGGGCACTGGACGACACCGTGATCGAGGATGGCGTGAAACTCGACAACCTGATCCAGATCGGCCACAACGTGCACATTGGCCGCAACGCGGCGCTGGCCGGTTGCGTGGGCGTGGCCGGCAGCACCACCATCGGGGCGCGCTGCACCGTGGGCGGGGCCGGCATGATCCTGGGGCACCTGACGCTGGCCGATGACGTGCATATTTCCGCCGCCACCGTGGTCATGCGCTCGATCACGCGCCCGGGCCAATACACCGGCATCTTTCCGGTCGATGAAAATTCGGCCTGGGAAAAGAACGCCGCCACGCTCCGGCAGTTGCACGGACTGCGTGAGCGCATCAAGACGCTAGAGAAAACCAAACCAGGACCGCTCCCACCATGATGGACATTCACCAGATTCTGAAACACCTGCCGCACCGCTACCCGTTCCTGCTGGTGGACCGTGTGCTCGAGATCGACAAGGGCCAGCGCATCCGCGCACTCAAAAACGTCACCATCAACGAACATTTCTTCTGCGGGCATTTTCCCCAGCGGCCGGTGATGCCGGGCGTGCTGATCCTGGAGGCGCTGGCGCAAACCGCCGCCTTGCTGTCGTTTGACGCCCTGGAGGAAAAGCAGGACGGCCACATGGTGTATTACTTTGCCGGCATCGACGGCGCGCGCTTCAAGCGCGTGGTCGAGCCCGGTGATCAGCTCGTGCTGGAGGCCGAACTCGACCGGGTGCGGGTTGGCATCTACAAATACAAAGTGCGTGCCACGGTGGACGGCGAACTGGCGGCCGAGGCCGTGCTCATGTGCACGATGCGCCGGGTTGAATGATCTGTCCGTGGAGCGGCGTGCCGTGCAGCTGATTCATCCGACCGCCATCGTGGACCCGCACGCCGAGCTTGACAGCTCGGTGAGTGTCGGGCCGTACAGCGTGATCGGGCCGCACGTCAAGGTGGGCCCCGGCACCACCATCGGTCCGCACTGCGTGATCGAGGGGCGCACCACGATCGGCCGCGACAACCGCATTTTCCAGTTTGCGTCACTGGGCGCCATCCCGCAGGACAAGAAATACGCGGGCGAGCCGACACAACTGGTGATTGGCGACCGCAACACCATCCGCGAATTCTGTACCTTCAATCTGGGCGTTCCCGGCGCGGGCGGCGTCACCACCGTGGGCCATGACAACTGGATCATGGCCTACACCCACATCGCGCACGACTGCCATGTGGACAACCACACCACCCTGGCCAACAACACCACGCTGGCCGGACACGTGCACCTGGCCGACTGGGTGACGGTGGGCGGCCTGACCGGCATTCACCAGTTTGTGACGGTTGGCGCCCACGCCATGATCGGCTTTGCCAGTGCCGTGTCGCAAGACGTGCCGCCGTTCATGCTGGTGGACGGCAATCCGCTCACGGTGCGGGGCTTCAATGTGGTGGGGCTGCGGCGGCGTGATTTCTCGCCGTCCCGGATTGCCGGGGTCAAAGCCATGCACAAGGCCCTGTACCGGGAGGACCTGACCCTCGTGCAAGCGCGCACGCAGATCGCATCCATGGTCGAAAAACACCCGGAGTCCGCGTCAGACATCGAGATGATGCTCTCTTTCTTGAATCATATTTCTCCTCAACGCGGCATGGCCCGCTGAGTCCGCGCCATGACCGCGCCCGATGTCCACGCCCCGGTTGCGACCGGCGCCG
>JBGSNW010000407.1:0-5261 GCA_041739435.1 Burkholderiaceae bacterium | reverse complement strand
CCCCGGCGCAATCACCCGCGCCGGTCCGCGAGCTGCCCCGGCGCTGATGCCGCCCTGGGCGGCCGAGGCGGTGGCGGCAATGCCACCGCGTTTTCCTCCATCCGGAAAACCCGTCGCGCGCCCTACAATCCACGACCCTGTCCCGCCACGCGGGATGCGCTTTCAGCCACCTGCCCCACAACATCGCTCCTCATGACCGTCATTCCCACCCCACGCGACTTCTGGCCCCGGTGCGGGTACCGCCTCCTGGGGCGCGACGCCGCAGGTGGCCTGACCGTGACGGACGACTTCCTGCACAGCCTGCTGATGCGGCCCGAGTTGGCGCCCATCGCACAATCCTGTGCGGCCGAGTTGGCCCTGCACGCGCGGCTGCTGGCGCGGCCTCGCGATGTGATCGGCCCCGCCGATCTCGCGGGCATTCAAGACGCGGACGCGGCCGAAAACTACCGTGTCTGGCTGCGCTTTCGCGAACGCCTGCTGGCCCGGCCCACCCTTGAAGCGAGCTACATGGCGCTGTTCCAGGGCGACGGGGTGGACGTCCCGCCGGTTTTTGTGCACCAGCTCACCCAGGTGCTGGTGCGTCATGCGCTGGGCGATGCCGCCACGCCCATGGAAGCCCGCGCGGGCGAGATGCTGTTTCGCGCGCAGAAGGTGTCGGTGCTGGAAGACGGCGCGGTGATGGCGGCCGACGACGAAACCGTGGAGCGCCAGGCCTTGTCGGCGGGGTTTGGCTCCGTGGGCGAGCTCCTGCGCCAAAGCGGAATTCCCACACGGTCGGTCGATCTGGACGTGCTGGCCGACGGCAATGCCGAAGAATATTGGGGGCGCGACGAACTATTTGATCTGGTCGTCAGCCTCAATCATGGCCAACCCGCGCTGGAGGCGCTGTGCCGGGTGCTGGAGCGCTGGGTGGCGCATTTTCTGAGCGTGTCCGTGCGCATCCGTGTCGAGCGAGAGATCGACGACGCGCATTGGGTGTGGCACGTGGGGCTGGACGCCCAGGCCAGCGGCGTGCTCAACGACCTGTACACCGGGCAAGAGGTGGGCGAAGACCGCATGAAGCGCCTGCTGTGCCTGTTCCGGCTGGAGTTTGCCGATCCGTCGGCGATGTTGGCCGACGTGGCCGGGCGACCGGTGTACCTGGCGATGGCCATGGACGAACACCAACGCCTGCGGCTCAAGCCGCAGAACCTGCTGCTGAACTTGCCGCTGGCCCGTCGTTCCTGAGTCTGCACCCTGCGTCTCGCGCGGATGCATGACACTTGAAGCGCCGGGCTTCGACCCCAAGTCCCTACAATTCCAGGGGCATCTCCCCCCATCACCGACACCACCAAAGGGCCGCATGGTTCCGCATCTCATTACCGCGCTCACGGGCCCGATCAACGAACTCGAACAACGCATGCTGGACTCCATGCCGGCCATCGAGCGCTGGTTCCGGCTCGAATGGATGGAGCACACACCGCCGTTCTACAGCTCGGTGGACATTCGCAACGCCGGGTTCAAGCTGGCGCCGGTGGACACCAACCTTTACCCCGGCGGCTGGAACAACCTCACGCCCGAGATGCTGCCGCTGGCCGTGCAGTCGGCCATGGCGGCCATCGAGAAAATCTGCCCGGAGGCCAAAAACCTGCTGGTGATTCCCAGTAATCACGCGCGCAGCACGTTCTATTTGAGCAACATTGTCCAGTTGCAGCGCATTTTCCACATGGCCGGGCTGAACGTGCGTATTGGCTCCATCGACGCCGAAATCAAGAAGCCCACCCGCGTCGAGTTGCCCGGTGGCGAGAGCGTGTTGCTGGAGCCGGTGATTCGCGGCAAGCGGCGCCTGGGCCTGAAAGATTTTGACCCCTGCACCATCCTGCTCAACAACGATCTGTCGGCCGGAGTTCCCGGCATCCTGGAAGACATCCACGAGCAGTACCTGCTGCCACCGCTGCATGCGGGCTGGAGTGTGCGGCGCAAGAGCAAGCATTTTCACAGCTACGAGGAAATCGCCAAGCGCTTTGGCAAGCTCCTGGGCATCGACCCCTGGCTGATCAATCCCCTGTACAACCAATGCGGCGAGGTGAATTTTGCCGATGATCGTGGTGGTGAATGCCTCGCCACCAACGTGGACGCCCTGCTGGGCAAGATCCGCCGCAAATACAAGGAATACGGCATCAACGAGAAACCGTTTGTTGTGGTCAAGGCCGACAACGGCACCTGCGGCATGGGCATCATGACGGTGCGTGACGCCAAGGAGCTCGCCACCCTCAGTCACAAGACCCGGGAAAAGATGTCGATCATCCAGAACGGCCAGACCGTCAATGAGGTAATCATCCAGGAGGGTGTCCTGACCCAGGAGCGCATCAACGATGCCGTGGCCGAACCCGTGGTCTACATGATGGACCGCTACGTGGTGGGCGGGTTTTACCGCGTGCATGCCGATCGCGGCGTGGATGAAAACCTCAATGCGCCTGGCGCAGCGTTTGTACCTTTGGCATTTGCCGAGAGTACGCACTTACCCCAGCCTGGCATGAAGCCCGGTGCAAGCGCGCCCAACCGCTTTTATATGTATGGCGTGGTGGCGCGGCTGGCCATGGTCGCGGCCAGCTATGAACTCGAAGCCACCGACCCCGATGCCGAGGTGTACGACTGACACGTACAGCGCGCGCGCAAGTTGTTGCGCTGCAACATTCGTGAATTAGTACCACATTGGCAAGGCGCGGCGCGTGGTGAAACGGCCGCGCAGGCGCAAAATGGCACCCCCAAGAACAACGGGCGCGGCGCAATACCCGTCCAGTCTTCCCAGTGGCTGCATCCAGAAAATCATCCCTCACGGCGCTCACACTCGGCGCCATCGGCGTTGTTTATGGGGACATCGGCACCAGCGTGCTGTACGCGGTCAAGGAAGTGTTTGGCTCCGGCCATGTCGCCTTCACGCCCGACAACGTCTATGGCGTGCTGTCGATCTTTTTCTGGACTTTGACGACCATCGTGTCGGTGAAGTACGTGCTGCTGGTCCTGCGCGCGGACAACAACGGCGAAGGCGGGTTGGTGGCCATGCTGGCGCTGGCCTCGCAATCGGTCAAGGAACACCCCCGGACCCGCCGCGTGCTGCTGAGCATCGGCATCTTCGGCACCTGTCTGTTCTACGGCGACGGCGTGATCACACCCGCCATTTCCGTGCTGTCGGCCGTGGAAGGGCTGGAGGTGATTTCGCCCGCTTTCGCCAAGGCCGTGATTCCACTCACCCTGGTGATCCTGTTCGCGCTTTTTGCCGTGCAAAAGCGGGGCACGGCGGGCATCGGCAAGTTTTTTGGCCCCATCACGCTGGTGTGGTTTGCCGCGATCGCGGTGCTGGGCATCTCCCACATTGCCACCAATCCGGTGATCCTCTGGGCCATCAGCCCACACCATGCGCTGGGCTTCATCGTCCACAACCCGGGCACGACCTTCATCATTTTGGGGGCGGTGGTGTTGTGTGTGACAGGCGCTGAAGCGCTGTATGCCGACATGGGGCATTTTGGCAAGAAGCCGATCCGGCTGGCGTGGTTTGCCATCGTGATGCCGGCACTCACGCTCAACTACTTTGGCCAGGGTGCGCTGCTGCTCAGGAACCCCGAGGCCGTCAAGAACCCGTTTTACCTGATGGCGCCGGAATGGGCGCTGATGCCGCTGGTGCTGCTGGCCACGATGGCCACGGTGATTGCCTCGCAGGCGCTGATCTCGGGGGCGTTCAGCGTGACCAAGCAGGTCATCCAGCTGGGCTACCTGCCGCGGCTGCACATTCAACACACGAGCGTGCGGGACACCGGGCAGATCTACATGCCGTTCGTCAACTGGGGGCTGTTCGCCACCATCGTGCTGGCCGTGGTGATGTTCAAGTCGTCCAGCAACCTGGCCGCGGCCTATGGCGTGGCCGTGACCACCGACATGCTGATCACCACGGTGCTGACCTTCTTCGTGTTGCGCTTCAGCTGGAAATACCCGTTGTGGCTGTGCGCGGGCGCCACGGGTGTATTTTTTGTGGTGGATGCGGCGTTCTGGGCGTCCAACCTCATGAAGCTGCCTGGGGGCGGGTGGTTTCCGCTGGTGATCGCAAGCGCGATTTTTCTGCTCATGGTGACCTGGAAAAGGGGGCGTTACCTGCTCAACGAAAAGCTGCGCACCGATGCCATAGAACTGCCCGCGTTCCTGGAGGCCGTGTTTGTGAGCCCGCCCGCGCGGGTGGACGGCACGGCGGTTTTCCTGACGGCCGAACCCGGCACCGTGCCCAATGCCCTGCTGCACAACCTCAAGCACAACAAGGTGCTGCACGAACACAACCTGTTCGTGACGGTGCGCAACAAGGAAGTGCCCTGGGTCGGACTGGACAAACGCGTGGAAATTGAATCGCTCGGCCACGATTGCTGGCAGGTCATCCTGAACTTCGGTTTCAAGAACGACCCGGACCTGCCTGCCGCGCTGGAGCAGATCCGAGGACGGGGTTGCGACATCGACGTCATGACGACCAGCTACTTTCTCTCGCGCGACATGGTGATCCCGACCATCGGGGGCGGCATGGCGCCCTGGCGCGAGAAGCTGTTTGCGCAAATGCACCACAACGCGAGCGGCGCGGCCGACTTCCTCAATCTTCCCAACAACGCGGTGGTCGAATTGGGCTCCAAGATCGAAATTTGACATTTTCCGAACAAAAATGACTTTGGCCCCCGTCAATTGGTCATAGTTTGCTACTATTTATATAGTAATTTGAGGTCGAATCAATCGGGCAATACGCGGCCGAGTTGCCGGGCAAAACTGACAGAATCGCCTCTCCATGCGTTTTATCAAGGATCTGAGCTTGTCGGCGGCCACTGCCGGTTTTGTGGCCGTGTTGGTGGGCTTTACCAGTTCGGTCGCCATCGTGTTCCAGGCGGCGCAGGCCTTTGGCGCCACGCCGGCACAAATCAGTTCGTGGATGTGGGCGCTGGGCATCGGCATGGGGCTGTGCTCGGCGCTGCCATCGTTGTGGCTGCGCAAACCGGTCATGGTGGCGTGGAGCACGCCCGGGGCGGCGGTTCTGGCCACCGCCGGGGCGGCCGGCGGTTTCCAGATGGCCGAGGCCGTCGGGGCGTTCATCGTCTGCGCGGGCCTGATCACGCTGTTTGGCGTGACCGGCTGGTTCGAGCGGGTGATGAACCGCATTCCGGTGGCAATCGCGTCGGCGCTGCTGGCTGGTGTGTTGGCGCGCTTCGGGCTGCAGGCGTTCGAGGCGGCGCAGACCGCGCTGCCGCTGGTGG
>JBGSNW010000395.1:0-3239 GCA_041739435.1 Burkholderiaceae bacterium | reverse complement strand
GCGCGCGGTCGAGGGCTTTTCAGCGCATCCCGGTGTTGCCGCCGACACGCGGGGTGGGACGGCGTGGGGCCGCCTCGTCTTCGTCCAGGTTCATCAGGCCGCTCAGGCCCAGCACTTCGGAGTCGGTGAATTCGGAAGGGGCGAACCGCTGGTCGAACTGGGAGAACTGGGCTTCGAGCTGTTCGCGCACTTCGGCGCGACGGTCTTCCCGGGGGCGCGGGCGGGCGGCCAGCTTGAGCTGGGCGCGGAACACGTCGGGCGGGGGCATGCGGCGTGGGGTGTTTTTCAGGAACACCAGACGCACGCCCGCGGCCTTGAGAATGCGGTTCTTGGACTTGACGTCTTCGGCATGACGCTCGGTGTCGCTCAGGTGGTAGCGCTCGACGTCAAAGGCAAAGGCCGGCAGACCGTCTTCGCCGCAGGCCACGAAGTCCACCGAAAACGTGGCCAGGGCCTTGCGCGACTCGGCCGGGTTGGCCGAGCGGGTGACGCTCAGCATGTCGGCCAGGCGGATGTTGGGCAGTACCACCAGCCCGGGGAAGGTGTTGCGCAGGTAGTCGAGCATCTGCACCTGGTCGGGCTCCAGCAGGCGTTCGGTGGTGTAGCGGTCGTTCAGGATGGAGCCTTGTCTGGCAAAGCGACGGTAACTCCACATCCACAAGCCCAGGCCGATCAGCAGAATGGCCAGGATGGCCAGGATGGCAATGACCCAATAATTTGACATGCAGCACCCTATTCCCGTGGTTTGTCGCCATTCTAGGCAGTGCCCGCGGCGTATGCGCGTGAACTAATTCCGTATTTTCGAGCTTGTGGACCGCCCGGTAGCCTATTTGGCGTTGAAAAAGGGTGTCATGCGCGGCGATGTTGATGCGACCAACAAAGGCAGTTATGCATAATTTCGCGCGAGATTTTCATCATGAACCCTATCAATCAACGAATCAAAAAGTTCTGGGGCGCCATGGCATTGGCCACGGCCGCCCTGGCGGGTGTGGGCTCGGTGGCCGCTCAGAGCTGGGCTCCTTCGGGCGCCATGGCGCAAGGCGGGGCCACCACCGGCGCAGGCTCGGCCAGCCAGCATGTGGGCGTGGGACTGGTGTGGGGCACGCAGTGGGGCGCCGACTGGTTTGGCGGGCGTGTGGGCTACCACACCGAACTGCAGCTCAACCGCTGGAACGCCGACCAGGCGGGTGGTGGCAACAAAGGTTTTTACCAACTGGCGGTGCTGCCGATCTTTCGCACCCGCGCCGACGGCGGGCGTTCGCGGTTTTACGCCGAGGGTGGCATCGGCCCGTCGGTGTTCGACGAGGTGTACCGCACACGCAGCAAGTCGTTCAGCACCGCGTTCCAGTTTACCAATGTGATTGGCGCGGGCTACAGCTTTGGTCTGGCGCGCCAGCATGAGGTGGGCTTTCGCGTGATGCACGTGTCCAACGGCAGCATCAAGAGCCCCAACCCGGGCGAGAACCTCATCGTGCTGCGCTACGCCCATGTTTTTGAATAAAATTGGCCACTTCCCCGCGTGGGATGGCGATAGTTTGCTATTGAATCAGGATTCAACTATTGAATCCCGATGGCCCACTGGATCAGGTACTTGGCCACAAAGCCGACCATGCCGAAGGCCAGGCCCAGAAACAGCACGAAGGTGCCGAAGCGCCCGGCCTTGGACTCCCAGGCCAGCTGGCCGATGATGAACAGCATGTAGACCATGAAGGCGCCCACGCCCCAGGTCAGGCCGAACTGGGCGATTTCGCTTTCGGTGAAGCCGAAGATCGTGCCGGTCATGGCGCGCCCTCGGCGGGGGTGTCGGGCGGCACCAGCGCGCGATAGGCATGCCAGCTGGCGTGCCCCAGCAGTGGCACCACCACCACCAGGCCAACCAGCAGGGTGCCCAATCCCAGCAGTGTCAGGCTCATGATGAGTGTGGCCCACAGTGCCAGCGGCACGGGGTTGGCCAGCACGGCGCGCCAGCTGGTCAACACGGCCTGCAAAACGCTGACCGGGCGGTCCAGCAGCAGTGGCATGGCAATGGCACTGGAGGCGAACATCGGTGCGGCCAGCACGCCACCCAGCGCCAGCCAGATTTCGAACAGGTAGTTGTCACGCGCCAGCACCACGTGATGCACGAAATCCAGCGGTTTGAGAATGGGCTGTGGCGCCAGCAAGGTGATGAGCGCCGCCGAAGTCAGCACCCAGCCGGTGCCGGCCAGCGCCAGCAGCAGGCCAAAGCGGACCAGCCGCCAGTGGCTGGCGCCACGGGCCGATGGGTCGATGCGCCAGGGCAGCCAGGTCGTCAGCACCCGGGACAGGTTGGCGGGTTCGCCGCGCTCAAGTGCGCGGCTGAGGGCATACAGGCCCGCGGCCATGACGGGGGCCACCACCAGAAAGCCCGAAAAGGCACCCGCGAGGAGCCAGAAACGGTCGTGTGCGGCTTGGGCCAGCACGCCGCCAAACAGCGCAACGGCCAAACCATGCGCCAGACTCAGAACCGGGCGGCGGCGCAGGTCGCGCCAACCCAGCCGGAGCCAGTGCCAGGGCGCACCCAGCGCGATGCTGCAAACCGGTGGCAGGGTCGGATGGGGCGAGATGGTTTCATGCATTTTTGCAGGCCTTGGTGCGGTTTGGCAGGTTGGGCGCAAGCGGTGTAGAGTCCGCGGAACGGGTGGCGCCGCGGGGATTGCGCAACGACAAGGATACCGGGGCTGCGCGCCGGTGTGATCGATTCATGTCAATACCAGTCATGCACAGGAGACTTCCATGGGGTTGCTGATTTTGGGTCTGGGGCTTTTCCTGGGCGTTCATTCGGTGCGCATCGTGGCCGACGGCTGGCGCACCCGCCAACGGGCGGCGCTGGGCGAAGGCGTGTGGAAGGGCGTTTATGCGCTGCTGTCGGTCGCGGGTTTTGTGCTGGTCTGCTATGGCTACGCGCTGTCGCGCCACGCGCCGGTGGTGCTGTGGACGCCGCCACTGGGCCTGCGCCACGTCACCGGGCTGCTGATGCTGGTGTCGCTGGTGCTGCTGGCGGCGGCCTATGTGCCGCGCAACCGCATCAAGGCCCAAATCGGGCACCCGATGGTGGCGGGCGTCAAGGTCTGGGCGTTCGCGCACCTGCTGAGCAACGGCAACCTGGGCGACGTGGTGCTGTTCGGGGCGTTTCTGCTGTGGGCCGTCGTGAGTTACCTGGCGGCCCGTCGGCGCGACCGTGCGCAAGGTGTGGTGTACGCTGCAGGCACGCCGGGCGG
>JBGSNW010000385.1:0-8608 GCA_041739435.1 Burkholderiaceae bacterium | reverse complement strand
GGCATCGGCATCGGCGCCCGAAACGGCCACGGCGGCCTGGCGCGCAGTCTTGGCCAATTCATGCTGATCGGCCAGCGCTGCCTGGGCAGCGAGCTGGTCAAGGCGCGCGGGGAGTTCCACTTCGTTCTGCAGGTCGACGATGACCGCCTGCGCTGCGTGCGCCAGATCATCCGCTGCGGGCATGGCGGCTCCCGGCTGAACAGGCTCGGATTCCACGGTGCGACCCATCAGGGGGCGCAGCTCACCCAGGGCCTCGTCAAAGACAAACAGCTTCTTGGCCAGCGCCGGCTGGTAATTGAGCATGTCAATCAGAAAGCCGAGCGCACCGATGTTGTTCCCCAGCTTGTCAAAGGTGCCAGCGGCTCGGGCACGCGCTTCATCGACATCGGTTTCCAGAATCTGCTCGACACTGTCGCGCATGCGCAGGACGGTCTGTGAGGCCTGGTCGAGCCCCAGCACCGACATCACTCCGCGCATCTGCGCCAGATGCCCCGGCACCTCACGCAGAACGCCCTTCTCGGCGGGATTGCGGAAGAACTGGTCGAGCGATTTTTCAAGCTCGCCCAGCGTGACACGCAATTCCCCCACCACCGTTCCCATGGTCTGGCGGTCGCTGACGCGGCGGTAGAGGTCCTCCATCCAGGGTTCCAGCGCCTCGGGCGTCCCGCCCCCACGAACCCGTTCCAGCCGCTCGGCGAGTCGGCGCGTACGGATTTCGAGCTGGGGGTCGCTGGGGTCGAGATCCTCGAAAGCCGCTTCGAGAAACAGGACCGCCGTGGCCACTTCAATGGCCAGTTCGGTGCCTGGCGCGCCCCCGGAACGCTGCACGCCATCCAGGGTACGGTTTAATGCCTGGGCCAATGGCGCACTGGGCGGATGGAGCTTGACCAGAGACTCGCTGACCAGGTGAAACTGGTCATTGGCAATCTTGGCTTTTCCGGTGTCGCCGCCCGCGAGTGCGGACCAGCTGTCCTTGGCGCTTTCGATGCGTTTGCGCGCCTGCGCCAGCACGGCCGGGTCAAAACGTCCAAAAGGACCAACTTCGTAGTCCACCGCCAGGGTCGAACCCAACCCGCAAGCCTGCCGAACTGTACTGAGCGTGGTTGCGGCGGTCACCGCGGCGCCGTCGGTCTGGCCCGCCTGGGCGCAGAAAAAGAGCAGATCCTGCATCAGGCGATCTGAAACGATCCGGTCGCCTCTCGCCAGTGCTGTGTACTGGAGCAGGATTCGGGAGGTCACCCGCTTGGTATAGACGTCCGCGGCGATCAGCCCATTGGCGAGCGCATCGAAGTACGCTGCGCTGATTTTCCAGAACACACGGGCCTGCCGACTCTGCTCAGCCGCGGCCAGCCCCAGGCTCACATCCCGCAAATCCGACGCGGACGCTTTATCGCCCTTTTTGATCAGCCCCAGTACAGAACGGTCGATCCGCCCCCGGACCTCCGGCCCGTAGCTCAGGGGCTGCGGCAGCGGCAGCTCAGGTTCAGCACCTTTCCATTCGGTCGCCCAGAGGTCGGCGGGATGAATGCGGTCGCTCGCGGCGAGTTCCTGGACTTCGCGGTATTGCGGAAACAAGGAGACGGCCGAAACCGGCTTGCCACCCAGCACACTTTCCAGATACTCGGCCAGGGCGAAACCGCAACGTTCGATCTTGCTGGCCGCGGCCTCCGTGCAGAGCTCCGGTTTGTCGAGAAATCGCTGTGCCGCGGTTTCCATGGCACGCAGAACATTCGCAGGCGCAACCAGGCCGACCATCTCCAGTGCACCCACTGACTGATGGATGTACTGCCGCGCCATGCGCAGTGGATTGGTGTCCAGACCGGCCGCGTTGGCGCCCCGTGCCGGATCGGCCTCGCGTGCAAAGCGTCGCAGGGATTTCGAAGCCCCCTCGAGTGACTTGCGTACTTCCTCCAGAACCCAGGCCAGGGGCCCGAGATCACTCATGGCGAGCGGAAATTCGTTGACGCCGGAACCTGCGGGGCTGGTCTGCATGGAGGTGTTCACTGGTGCGATGATCACAAATACAGCGGGCGCATGAAGGCGTTCACGGACTTCAGGCGATCTTGAAGCGCGCCACCGACTGGCGCAGATCTTCCGCCATGCGCGAGAGTTCGCGCACCTGCTGCGCGGTTGAGCGTGTGCCCTCGCCGGTCTGCTCGGTCACGGCAAAAATGTGCTGGATGTTGCCCGCCACCACGTTTGCCGAAAGCGCTTCACGCGACGCCGAGGCAGAAATCTGCTCGATCAGCTCGGCAAGACGGCGCGACACCTGGTCGATCTCGGTCAGGGCACTGCCGGCGTTGTCGGAGAGTTTGGCCCCTTCGACCACGCCCTGGGTGGACCGCTCCATGGCCGCCACCGCGTCCTGGGTATCGGTCTGAATGGCCTTCACCAGTGCTGCAATCTGACGCGTTGCATCGGCCGACCGTTCGGCCAGCCGCTGAACTTCTTCGGCCACCACCGAGAACCCGCGTCCCGCCTCACCGGCGGACGCGGCCTGAATGGCGGCATTCAGGGCCAGCACGTTGGTCTGTTCGGTAATGTCGGAGATCAGCTCCGTGATTTCGCCAATCTCCTGTGACGATTCACCCAGCCGCTTGATGCGCTTGGAGGTCTCCTGGATCTGGTCGCGAATGGAGTTCATGCCCCCGATGGCATTCTGCACGGCTGCCAGTCCGGATTCGGCGGCCTGCAGCGACTGCCGCGCCACCGACGCGGATTCTTGCGCCTGATTGGACACATCGTTGATTCGCCCCGCCATGTCGAGCACCGACTGGCCGGTTTCGCGGATTTCCCGCAGCTGCTCGGTCGACGCGGCCAACAGCTCGGTCGACGTGCTTTCCACCTGCGCGGTGGTCTGGGCCACCCGGGTGGCCGTGTTCTGCACGTTGCCCACCAGCGAGCGCAATTCTTCCACGGTGTAATTCACCGAGTCGGCAATGGCGCCGGTGATGTCTTCGGTCACGGTGGCTTCCTGCGTCAGGTCACCTTCGGCCACGGTTTGCAACTCGTTCATCAGTCGCAAAATGGCCGCCTGGTTGGCGTCGTTGATACGCTTGGCTTCCTGCTCCAGCCGCTCGGCTTCAAGCCGCTGCGCCTCAGCCACACCCTGACGCTGCCGGCTGTCCTTGAGCTGCACGAAACCCAGACCGCCCGCACAGGCCAGGGCAAAGAAAGCCGACAGAACCAGCGCCGCGAATGGACCACCCCCCAGACCGGTCTTGCCCGAAAGCGACTCCTGCACACTCTGCAAATTGCGTCGCAGGGCTTCACTGTCGGAGATGATGGCGGCCTGCGCTTCGCGCGCCGAAACCAGTCCCTGCAGGTTACCCAGAATGGCGCCCGCCTGGGCACGCGTGTCTTCATAGAGCTTGAGCAAGGCGTCGAGCTGCTCACGGGTCTGCGCATCCTTGCTGCCATTGAGCCGCAGCTCCGGACTGCCATCACGCAGCCCCTGCGCAATCTCCTTGAACGAATTCAAGTCTTTGCCGAGCAGGAACACGGCCTCGGGGCTCACGCCTTCCATGGTCAGGAACTCGTTGGCCGACTTGCCGATGCGCTGGGTCAGCATCACGAGCTGGCCCGCCGCGGAAATCTCGGCCGGCGCCGCACTTTGCTGAAGCTTCAGCGAGGAAATGGTTTCGGCAATTTCAAGCAGGTCAGAAGACTGACGGTTGATGGTACGCAAGGCGGTTCCGACCTGGGTCAGGATTTTCTGCTGCGCCATGACCGTGCTCGCACTTTTCTCGGCCCGTTCCATCAGTGGCACGGCTTTTTCGAGATCGGGCATCGCAGTGGGGTCCACCGGGCTGAGGCCCATTTCATTGTCACCCGTACGCAAGCCGCGCACCGAACGCGCCAGCACGTCCGAGCTTTCCCGCACTTCCGGAAATGCCTCCGGACTGCCCACAAGAGCCTGCGAAACCGATTTGGCCAGCCGTTGTGACTGCATCAGGGACTGGCCCGTGGCCTCGATCTGCTGCGCCACCCGGTCCGCCTGGCTCAGCGCAAAAAAGGTCACCGCCGCCAGCACCACCAGCGAGAAACCGAGCAGCGTGCCCAGAATCCGCTGGTGCTGCACCGCGGTACGTCGACCAAGAACCGGTAGACTCAGCAGGTCGCCCGATTCAGGTGGCGGAAGCACGGACTCGTCTTCCGTCACGAGCTTGCTGTTTGCAAAATCACCCCGGATATCGTCGTCCGACAGGAACGCGTCGTCATGGTCGGTGCCAAAGTCGGCCGACACCGGCATCATGTCGTCGTCGTCCGATCGCCGACGTTGGGGCGCTTTTTTCTTGAACAGGTTTTTGAGTTGGTCTGCTACGGACATGGTGGGGGGCCTTCCAGGGAAACTTATGCGCTGATGCTCAGGAATTCAGGGGTTTGCGAAAGCAATTGAAGATTGATCTCTTGCCAGTAGGTTCCGTCGGCATCGGTATATCCGCTGCCAAAAAATGCAGGTGCCTGGGGTTCACGCGGCACAGACGACCGGAACGCATCGGCGGTTCGCAGTCCGGCCAGACGGTCGATCAAAAGTGCGCAATTGATCTCCAGCGCGCCATTGAGCGCCACCAGACGGGCGTTGTCGATCACAGCTTCGCGCCTTGGAACACCGGTCACAAACCCGCCAAGATCGACCACACCAAACAGGCCACCCCGCAAATTCGCCACACCAAGAAACCACGGGTAGGTGTAGGGCACAGGCCGGGCAGCGCTCCATGGAAAAATTTCTCCCGCCTGGGTCAGCGGGAACAGATACTTTCCATTGGCGGCCTCCACCGCCAGCCAGGAAGCGGTCGCACCCGAAGTGCGCGCCTCCTGCAGGCGGTTGGCAAGATGGGTTTGAAACTGTCTGAGGGCGTCGCGGTTTGCCATGCGGTTCAGCGGTGAATCAACCCAACGCCTTGATCTTGGCCATCAATTCGCTCACGTCGACCGGTTTGGTGATGTAGTCGCGGGCGCCCTGGCGCATGCCCCAGACACGATCCGTCTCCTGGTTCTTGCTGGTGCACATGATGATCGGGACGTCGGAATACAGCGGGTCCCGCGCAATGGCGCGGGTCAGCTGGAAACCATTCTGGCCCGGCATCACCACGTCCATCAGGATCAGGTCGGGCTTTTCCTCGGCCAGTCGCTTGAACGCATCTTCAGCGTTTTCGGCCGTTTTGACAGACATGCCATTCTTTTGCAGCAGGTCGGTCAGGAACATCAACTCGGTCTTGGAATCATCCACGACCAGTACCTTCTTAATCGCCATCACGTCGCTCCGATTGAAACATTGCCAAACTGCTGCACGGCCTGCAGCAGCTGGTCCTTGGTAAAGGGTTTGGTCAGGTAGTCCTGCGACCCGACCATGCGACCGCGCGCCTTGTCGAACACGCCGTCCTTGGACGACAGCATGACCACCGGCGTCTGCGCGAACCGCAGGTTGCGCTTGATGATCGCGCAGGTCTGGTAGCCATCCAGGCGCGGCATCAGAATGTCGCAAAAAATAAGGTGGGGAGCATAGTCGTTGACCTTGGCCAGGGCATCGAATCCATCCTCGGCCAGAACGACCTCATGACCGCCTTGCTTGAGGAAAATTTCGGCGCTGCGCCGGATGGTATTGCTGTCATCGATGACCAGCACCTTGAAACCCGAACCGGTTGTGCTCACTGGCGGTTACTCCTGATTATTCTGCCCCACGCGACGCGCCAACGCGGACGGACGTGGCATGCAGTCCAGCCGGTCAGATTTGTACCATCTCAAAGTCTTCCTTGCGAGCGCCGCATTCGGGGCACGTCCAGTTCATCGGCACATCAGCCCAACGGGTTCCGGGGGCAATACCGTGTTCTGGTGCACCAGCCGATTCGTCGTACAGCCACCCACAGATCAGACACATCCAAGTTTTAGATTCGTTCACAGCTTAAAGGGCCTTCGAATAGAATGCAACGATTGTATCGGGGCTTTGTCGGCAGCCGGATACGCCCGCGCCACACTCTCACCGATCACTCGCCGATGACGTCATCTTCGCCCCCCGACACCGCCGCCACGCCCGACCCCCCTCTTGCCGACGTGGACGACGACGGCAGTCCGGCATGTGTCATGGTGTTCAATGCCAGCGACCCCAGCGGTGCGGGCGGCATCGCCAGCGACGTCACCGCAGTGGCCTCGGTGGGTGCCCACGCACTCCCCGTTGTTACAGGCGCTTACGCTCGGGACACGGCGGAAATTTTTGATCATTTCGCATTCGAAAGCGAGGCCGTCAGCGAGCAGGCGCGCGCCATCCTCGAAGACGTTCCTGTGCAGGTGTTCAAGGTCGGATTTGTCGGCACGCCCGAGAACCTGAGCGCGATTGCCGAGATCGCAACCGACTATGCCGACATACCACTTGTGGCCTACATGCCCAACCTGTCCTGGTGGCAGGAAGGCCAGATCGACCTGTACCTGGATGCCTTCCGCGAACTGATGTTGCCCCAGACCACAGTGTTGGTTGGAAACCACAGCACGCTGTGGCGATGGCTGCTGCCCGACTGGAGCAGTGACCGCAGTCCCGGCCCGCGCGACATCGCCAGGGCCGCGGGTGAACTCGGCGTGCCCTACACGCTGGTGACCGGCATCCCCTTGCCGGACCAGTTCATCGACAACGTGCTGGCCTCACCGCAGTCGGTGCTGGCCAGCGAGAAGTTCGAACGCTTCGAGGCTGTTTTTTCCGGGGCGGGCGACACGCTGTCGGCCGCCCTGGCGGCATTGGTGGCCGGCGGCAGCACCCTGCCCGATGCGGTGACCGAAGCATTGAGCTACCTGGACCGCTGTCTTGACGGCGGCTTTCGCCCCGGCATGGGCAACGTCCTGCCCGACCGCCTTTTCTGGGCCCAATCGGACGAGACCTCCGACGAGGCGTCCGACGATTCCCCCGATTTTTCCGATTTCGAAGTGCCGCCCCATGAAACCAAACATTGACCGCAACGCCGAACTGTTCGAGCGTGCCAAGCGCCTCATCCCCGGCGGCGTGAATTCCCCGGTGCGGGCCTTCAAGGCCGTGGGGGGCACGCCGCGTTTTGTGCAGCGCGCCCAGGGCGCGTACTTCTGGGACGCCAATGGCCAGCGCTATATCGATTACATCGGCTCGTGGGGGCCGATGATTCTGGGCCACGGCCATCCGGCCGTGCTGGAGGCGGTGCAGAAGGCGGCACTCGACGGCTTCTCTTTTGGCGCCCCCACCGAGCGCGAGGTCGAACTGGCCGAGGCCATCATCCGGTTGGTGCCCTCGATCGAGATGCTGCGCCTGGTCAGCTCGGGCACCGAGGCGGCCATGAGCGCAATCCGCCTGGCACGCGGCGCCACAGGCCGCACCAAGTTCATCAAATTCGAAGGCTGCTACCACGGCCACGCCGATGCGTTGCTGGTCAAGGCCGGCTCCGGCCTGGCCACCTTTGGCAACCCCACCAGCGCGGGCGTCCCGGCCGAGGTGGTCAAGGACACGCTGGTTCTCGAATACAACAACCTGGCCCAGCTTGAAGAAGCCTTTACCCTGCACGGCAGGGAACTGGCCTGCCTGATGATCGAACCCATCGCCGGCAACATGAACTTCGTGCGCGCCAGCGTGCCGTTCATCCGGCGTTGTCGCGAGCTGTGCACGCAATACGGTGCCCTGCTGGTGTTCGATGAAGTCATGACGGGCTTTCGCGTGGCCCTGGGCAGCGCGCAAAGTGTCTATGCCCAGGCCATTCCGGGGTTCGAGCCCGACATGACGGTCATGGGCAAGGTGATCGGCGGCGGCATGCCCCTGGCCGCGTTCGGTGGCAAGCGCGCCGTGATGGAGCAGCTCGCGCCGCTCGGCGCGGTGTACCAGGCCGGCACGCTGTCGGGCAACCCCGTCGCCACGGCTTGTGGCCTGGCAACGCTGCAGGAAATCTCGAAACCGGGCTTTTTCGAAGCGCTGTCAAAAAAGACGCAGTCTCTCGTGGCGGGGCTCCAGCGCGCAGCCGACGCCGCGGGCGTGGCCTTCAGCGGCGACAGCGAAGGTGGCATGTTCGGCTTCTTTTTGCTGCCCGAACTGCCGCAAAACTACACCGCCGTCATGAAAACCGACGGCGCGCGCTTCAACGCCCTGTTCCACGGCCTGCTGGCGCAGGGCGTCTACATTGCGCCCGCGCTGTACGAAGCGGGCTTTGTGAGCGGCGCGCACAGCGACGACGACATCGCCCACACCATTGACGCGGCGGCCAGCCTGTTCAAGACACTCCCGAACAAATAGCAAACTATCGCCATTTGACGGGGGCTGAGGCCCTAAATCTTATAAATTTCGGGTTCAGGCGCCCACTGCGGGCGATGCGGGCGATGCGGTTTCAGTGCCTGAAATGCCGCACCCCGGTGAACACCATGACCACGCCGCGCTCGTCGGCCGCGGCGATCACTTCGGCGTCACGCATGGAGCCGCCGGGCTGGATCACGCAGCTCGCGCCGGCATCCACCACCACGTCCAGTCCGTCGCGAAACGGAAAGAAGGCGTCGCTCGCCACGGCCGTCCCTTGCAGCGACAGCTTGGCGTGGCCCGCTTTGATGCTGGCGATGCGGGCGGAATCCAGACGGCTCATCTGGCCGGCGCCCACGCCCATGGTCATGC
>JBGSNW010000304.1:0-3169 GCA_041739435.1 Burkholderiaceae bacterium | reverse complement strand
TGAGCCAAAGATGGGGGAAAAGCCCCCGATAGGCTCGAAAACACCTGCAAGAGCCGATGGAAAATTCATTCGATTCGCAATTTCAACAAGATCACGGTCATGGGTCGCTTTGGCGGCTACTTGATCAGTGATTCCTTAGCTTGATGTGGCGCCAATCGGCGACGCTCATCGGAGCCCCTTCACTGCCCGATACGCCTGCTGCGGATCGTTCGGCTCCTCTGGCCTGGTCATCACCAGTCGGCCATCGCGCATGAGCGGGCGCAGGTAGTTGTTGCGCACGTAGCGTCGGTGGCGGTGCAGCAGGGTCGCCAGTTCTTCGGCTTGCCAGTCGCGCAAGCGACACAGGTCCACCACGGCGTCGCACACCTCGCCGGGCGGAGCGCGCTTACCGAACGCGCCGATGCGGGCGGCCAGCGCTCCTGGCAGCTGGTCCAGCAAGGCTTTGCGGTGCGCTTCCTGTGCGGGAGTCGGGTTGGTAGACAGTGCTTCTGTGGGGTTGGTAGATAAGGTGTCCGGGTTGGTAGATAAGCCGGCGGGGTTGGTAGACAAGGCTGCCAGCTTGCTAGATAAGCCACGGGGGTTACCAGATAAGGTGCTGTCGGTCGGCTGAGGTTCACCCAGACCCATGCGCTCGGCCGGCACGTAGTAGGTGGCTGACCCCCGGCCTTTTTGCACCAGCAGACCGGCGTCACGCAGGCGGCGCAGGGCGGCGCTGGCGCTGAGGGTGTCCACCTTGTTCAGAGCGCGGTAGGCGGCGTTGTCGATGGCGCCGGCCTCGCGAACGACGACCAGGGCCTTGGCTTCGTCGGCGCTGAGCTGGGTTTCCTTGAACTGGGCCAGCCAGGCCACGTCGTCCGCGCCCAGAAAGTGGTGGAAGAAGTAGCGGGCCACGAATTGGTCATTGCCACGGTCGGACTCAAACAGCGGTGGCGTGAGGCCGGCCTGTTCCATGGTGTCGCGCATCACGCGGATGCCGCTGCCCTTGGTTTCGGCAAAGCGGGTTTCGTGCAGCACCGCGGCGATGCGCGGGTTGCGCGGCTCGCTGCCGGGCTCGCCCAGGTGCTCTGGCGACTTGAGTGAAAAGCCGGGGTTGCGGATTTCCAGCCGGTTGGCGTAGCGAATGATCTGCACCGGGCTGTGGCTGCGGTAGCTGCGGTGCATGAGCGCGTTGACCAACGCTTCGCGGATCACGCGCTGGGGGATCACCGGTTTGTCCTGGCGCTGCAGGTCGCCTTCTTTCAGGGCAAAGCCTTTGGGCAGGTCGTCGAGCACGGCGGCCTGGGCGCGGCGGATCAGGCGGAACAGTGGGTCACGCAGTTCGATGGTGTCGAAGCGGCGCTCGGGGTCGGGCACCCATTCGCGGCCGGGCACGCGGATGTAGTCCACCCGCGTCATGGGGAAGCAGCGGCGCAGGGCCTGGGGCTTGCCAAAGAGCATGACGCCGGCCACGGTGGGGCGCAAGGCGCCTTGTTCGTCTTTGCCGATGCAGCCGAGCGAGCGCAGCAACTCTTCGTCGGTCCAGCGCAGTTCTTCGGCGTCGGGGTTGGCTTCGGCGCGGGCTTGGCGATAGTCGGCCAGGGCTTCGAGGGCGATGTCGTCCAGCGTGGCGTCGGGTACCAGGCTGGCGTCGAAGCTCTCGCGCCGGCGGCCTTGGTAAAACACGGCCAGATCGTCGTCGGTGCAGTGCTGGTCCACACTGCCCACGCGGCGCAGCGCGCCCTTGGGCAGGCCCTGGGCTTTGAAGAAGATGGGTTTGTCTTGCGGTTGCGCCTCGGGCACGTAGGCCACCACCACGGCCTGGCCGTTCACCTGCTCGGTGCTCAGCTCAATGCGCACCGGTTGGTTGAAGGTTTCGCGGCACTGGGTGGCGAGGTCGGCGCAGAGCTTGTCGGGCTGGGGCACGCCCTCCACCTGGTAGCTGGGGAACAGGGCCAGCTCTTCACGAACCACGCCCAACAGCAACCAGCCGCCGCCCAGACCGGGCTCGTTGGCAAAAGCGCACACGGTTTCCAGAAGCGATTTGCCGGCCTCGCTGGCGCGCTTGGCCTCGATGCGCTCGGTTTCGTCGAGCAGGTTCAGGTTTTGCAGCAGTTCCAGCGCCGTCATTGGCTGCTCGCTTCGGTGGTGACCTCGCTCAGCAGCCGCAAGATTTCGGCCTCGGCCTTCTTCAGGTCGGCGTCGATTTCGGCCAGTGGGCGCGGTGGGGTACGCGCCTCGGACAGCATGTCGCCCGTCCCGCAGGTCGGGCCCCGCAGGGTACGCACGGTGTCGGGTTTGGTCAGCAGATTGTCGTCGTGCATGAACAGCAGGTTGACCATGCGCTGAATCACTTTGCGGGGGGTGCAGCGATCGCCCGCAGTTTCATTGGCCTGTTCGTTGACGCGGCGAATCAGGTCAGCGATGCTCCAAATGAAATTCGAGAGTTCGTGGGATTTGCTCATGGGCGAATGTGGCGCACGATCAGAATCTGCGCGGCGTAATAGGTGCCCAGCACCCACAGCGGCGCCATGGGCAGTGGCAGCACGAACTTGTTCAGTGCCAGCAGTGAATCGCTGAGCATGAAAAAGCCCGCGCCCAGCGCCACGCCCAGGGCCGCGCCGTCGCGCAGCACCTGCGCGCGACCGATGGCCTGCGCGACCATGAGTGAAATCACCACCACGTACGCCGCCACCGGCACACGCAGGGCCACCGGCAGACCATGGAGCGCAATGAACGCATAAAAAACCGCGCCGACGGCCAGTGTCCCCGCCAATGCACCGCGCCGGGGAAACCACGCCTGCCCCTGCTTGAACACGGCGATGTAGAAGACGTGCGCGACCAGGAAGGCGATCAGCCCCGGAACAAAATACCCGGGGAACATCAGCAGCACATCGCCCACCAGCGAAAAAACCAGTGCGGCGACAATTTTTGAATAAAAACGGCCATTAGCCCCCGTCAATTGGTCATACTTTGCTATATAAAAGATACCAATCAACATTGCCAGTGGTTTGAAGACGCGGTGCAGGTCCAGCCAGCCCGTGGCGGCGGTGGCGGTGGCCAGCGCGGCCGTTTCGATCCACAGCGCCTCGGCCATCGTGATGCGGCCCTGCATCACCGCCCCCACGGCCCACAGGCCGGCCACCAGCGCGCCCAGCCACACGGCCGCCTCGGGCTGCGGCATGCCTTCGGC
>JBGSNW010000298.1:0-3673 GCA_041739435.1 Burkholderiaceae bacterium | reverse complement strand
GCGAGCACGCTGCTCAGTGCGCCTGCGGCCATGGCGCAGCAGAAGTTCACAACCATCGGCACCGGCGGTGTCACCGGTGTCTATTACGCCGCTGGCGGCGCTATTTGCCGCCTGATGAACAAGGACCGCGCCAAACACGGTATCCGCTGTTCGGTCGAATCCACCGGTGGTTCGGTGTTCAACATCAACACCATGCGCGCCGGCGAACTCGACTTCGGCGTTGCACAGTCGGACTGGCAGTACCATGCCACCAAGGGCACCAAGGTGTTCGAAAAAGACGGTGCCTTCAAGGATTTGCGAGCGGTGTTCTCGGTGCACCCGGAGCCGTTCACGGTGTTGGCGCGCAAGGAGGCCAACATCACGAAGTTCGAAGACTTCAAGGGCAAGCGTTTCAATATCGGCAATCCAGGTTCCGGCACACGTGCCTCAATGGAGGAACTTCTCAGCGCCATGGGCTGGACCACCGCCAGCTTCGGCCTGGCCTCGGAGCTCAAGGCGGATGAGCATGGCGCGGCCCTGTGCGACAACAAGATCGACGGCTTCTTTTACGGGGTTGGCCACCCGTCCGCCAACATCCAGGACCCGATCACAACCTGCGGCGCCAAACTGGTTTCGCTGACCGGCCCGGCTGTTGACAAGCTGGTGGCGTCCAGCCCGTTTTATGCCAAGGTCGATATTCCTGGCGGGTTGTATGCCGGCAACCCCAACCCGACGCCTACCTACGGCGTGCTGGCAACCTTCGTAACCACGGCCAAGGTTCCCGACGAAACGGTGTATCAACTGGTCAAGGCCGTCTTCGACAATTTCGACGAGTTCAAGAAGTTGCATCCGGCCTTTGCGCACCTCGACCCCAAACGCATGATCAAGGACGGCCTGGCCGCTCCCTTGCATCCTGGCGCAGTCAGGTACTATAAAGAGAAGGGCTGGATGTAAAGGCGGCGCCGTCTGATCCTGCACGAAGGGCTCCGCTAGCGGAGCCCTTCTTCGTTTGGCATTGTCTGCATTGAGCTGCATTGAGCTGGAGTGAGTATGTTCAAAAAAAAGAAACTGGCGGTCGAGGCCGTGGACGTCAAGCAACTGGTAGCCGACACCGACGCCGGTGGCAGAAACCCCGGCCCGTGGGTAACCCGGCTGCTGTTTGGCGTGGCGCTGGCCTGGTCGCTGTTCCAGTTGTGGATCGCGTCACCACTGCCGTTTTCCACCGGTATCCTGGCTTTCAACGATACCCAGTCGCGCTCCATCCATCTGGCCTTCGCGGTGTTTCTGGCCTTTCTGGCGTATCCAGCATTCAGGAACTCCCGCGCCGATCATGTACCGCTGATCGACTGGCTGTTCGCGGTGATGGGCGCGTTCTGCGCGGCCTACCTGTTCCTGTTTTATCGCGATCTTTCCCAGCGGCCAGGCCAGCCGATCACCCAGGATCTGGTGGTGGCGGTGATTGGCATGGTGCTGCTGCTTGAGGCAACGCGCCGCGCCCTTGGGCTGCCGATGGTGATCGTCGCGCTGGTCTTTCTGGGTTATACCTTTGGTGGCCGCTACATGCCCGACCTGATCGCCCACAAGGGCGCGTCGCTCGAACGCGTGGCTTCGCACCAGTGGCTGACCACCGAGGGCGTGTTCGGCGTGGCGCTGGGTGTGTCCAATGGCTTTATCTTTTTGTTTGTGCTGTTTGGCTCGCTGCTTGACCGGGCGGGCGCGGGCAACTATTTCATCAAGTCGGCATTTGCCCTGCTCGGCCACATGCGCGGCGGGCCGGCCAAGGCGGCGGTCGTGTCGTCGGCCGCCACCGGCATTATTTCGGGCTCGTCAATCGCCAACGTGGTGACCACCGGCACCTTCACCATTCCACTGATGAAGCGTGTGGGCTACCGGCCCGACCAGGCCGCCGCCGTGGAGGTGTCAAGCTCGGTCAACGGTCAACTGATGCCGCCGGTGATGGGCGCGGCCGCGTTCCTGATGGTCGAGTACGTGGGCATTCCCTACACCGAGGTCATCAAGCACGCTTTCCTGCCGGCCATCATTTCCTATATTGCACTGTTCTACATCGTGCATCTGGAGGCGCTCAAGGCCAATTTGCAGGGCCTGCCCCGACGAGGCGCAAGCACGGCCATGCAGCGGTTGCGCTCGCTCTTGATGACGCTGGCCGGCTTTGTCGTGCTGTCGGGCGCCGTTTATTACAGCATCGGCTGGGTCAAGACGCTGCTGCCCAATGTGGCCATTTACGTCATAGGCGTGGGCCTGCTGGGC
This sequence comes from Burkholderiaceae bacterium, assembly GCA_041739435.1. Lineage (GTDB taxonomy): Bacteria > Pseudomonadota > Gammaproteobacteria > Burkholderiales > Burkholderiaceae_C > PHCI01. The sequence continues at coordinate 1,426 of JBGSNW010000298.1, read as the reverse complement.
GCCTACCTGGTCCTGCTATGGATCAGTTCGCGCCAGCCAGAATTGACGCTCGATGATCCGGACGCACCGGTGTTCGAATTGCCAGAGACCGCGCCGACGCTCAAGGCCGGCCTGCATTACCTGCTGAGCGTGGTGGTGCTGATCTGGTGCCTGATGATCGAGCAGCTTTCGCCGGCGCTGTCGGCGTTCTGGGCGACGCTGTTCATGATCTTCGTGATGCTGACGCAGCGGCCGCTGATTGCCGCGCTGCGCGGTCACGGTGGCTACGCGGCGGCCGTGCGACTTGGGGTCAGCGACCTGTTGGAGGGGCTGGTGGCGGGCGCGCGCAACATGATCGGCATCGGTGTTGCCACGGCGGCGGCCGGCATCATCGTTGGCACCGTCTCACTGACCGGCATTGGCCTGGTGATGACGGAGGTGGTGGAGCTGGTGTCGGGTGGCAACCTGATCATCATGCTGGTGCTGGTGGCTTTTGTCAGTCTGATACTGGGCATGGGGTTGCCGACCACCGCCAACTACATCGTCGTTTCGACCCTGATGGCGCCGGTGGTGGTGGAACTCGGTGCGCAGAGCGGCCTGCTGGTGCCGCTGATCGCGGTGCACCTGTTCGTTTTTTACTTCGGTCTGATGGCCGACGTGACGCCGCCGGTGGGGCTGGCCTCGTTCGCCGCGGCGGCGATTGCGCGCACAGACCCGATCAAGACCGGCGTCACCGCATTTTTCTACAGCATGCGCACGGCGATTTTGCCATTCCTGTTCATCTTCAATACCCAGTTGCTGATGATCGGGATCGACAGCGTCTGGCACCTCTTCCTGACCGTGGCCAGCGCCACTGTGGCCATGCTGATGTTCGCCGCCGCCACGCAGGGCTACTTCCTCGTCAGGTCGCGGCTGTGGGAAACGGCGGCACTGCTGCTGGTGACTTTCACGCTGTTTCGCCCCGGCTACTGGTGGGACATGGCCTACCCGCCTTTCCAGGAGGTGCCGGCGACCCAGCTCATGGCACTGGTTGACCAGGCCGATGCGGGCGAGCGCAAGCGGCTCTGGGTGGAAGGCACCAACCTCAATGGCAAGGACATCCGCAAGGGCGTGCTGCTGCCGCTGGGCGATCCCGGCAATGCCGCGCAGCGCCTGAACAAGATCGGCTTCTCGGTGATGCCGCAAGGCGACGAGGCGATGGTGTCGATGGTCAAGTTCGGCTCCACCGCCGAGAAGCTGGGTCTGGAACAGGGCTTCCGCATCACCACCATCGAGGTGCCGGCCGACCGGCCAGACAAGGAGTTGATGTTCCTGCCGGCCTTGGGCCTGCTCGGGCTGGTGGTGCTGTTGCAGCGTGGGCGTGGGCGGCGCCAAGCCGGCCACAGCCTGAAGCCCGGCTGATACACTGGCATAGTCAGGAGAGAGTTGCACCGCCCGGGTGCCGGGC
>JBGSNW010000289.1:0-2660 GCA_041739435.1 Burkholderiaceae bacterium | reverse complement strand
AGCACGCGCTCGCGGCGAAAGCGGGCGGGCAACGCGCCGAGGGGGGATTGGTTTGAAGGCAAAATTGGGGGCTCAGAGTCCAGAGCTTCCAAGGATACCGAAAACATGTCTTTCAACATCACGGTGCAGCCCAGCGGCCGCGCGTTCACCGCCGAGCCCGGCGAGGCCATTCTGGCCGCGGGCATCCGCCAGGGCGTCGGCCTGCCTTATGGCTGCAAGGACGGCGCCTGCGGCTCGTGCAAGTGCAAAAAAATCGAGGGCACCGTGGTGCACGGCGCGCACCAGAGCAAGGCGCTGTCGCCCGAGGAAGAGGCCGCGGGCTACGTCCTCACCTGCTGCGGCGTGCCGCAGAGCAACGTGGTGCTGGAATCCCGCCAGGTGACCGAAGAAGGTGCCTTCCCCATCAAGCGCATGCCCGCGCGGGTGGCGTCACTCGAGAAAAAGTCGCACGACGTGATGGTCGTCACGCTGCAGCTGCCCGCCAACGACACGCTGCAATACCACCCCGGCCAGTACGTGGAGTTCCTCCTTCGCGACGGCGCGCGCCGCAGCTATTCGATGGCCAACGCGCCGCACAATCGCGTGCTGCCCGAAACCACGCCGCCCAGCGGCCCGGGGCTGGAGCTGCACGTGCGCCACATGCCGGGCGGCAAGTTCACCGACCACGTGTTCGGCGCGATGAAAGAAAAGGAAATCCTGCGCGTCGAGGGCCCTTACGGCAGCTTCTTCCTGCGCGAGGATTCCAGCAAACCCATGGTGCTGCTGGCGTCGGGCACGGGGTTTGCGCCGATCAAGGCGCTGATCGAGCACATGCAGTTCAAGGGCATCCAGCGCCCGGCCACGCTGTACTGGGGGGGCCGCCGCCCGGCCGACCTGTATCTGGACAGCTGGGTGCGTGCCCAGCTCGCCACCCTGCCCAACCTGCGTTACGTGCCGGTGATCTCCGATGCCGAGCCCGAGGACGGCTGGCAGGGCCGCACCGGCTTCGTGCACCAGGCGGTGCTGGAAGACTTCCCCGATCTGGCCGGGTTTCAGGTGTATGCCTGTGGCGCGCCCATTGTGGTGGAATCGGCCCGGGCCGACTATTGCGCCTTGGCAGGCCTGCCGCCCGAAGAGTTCTATGCCGACGCGTTCACCACCGAGGCCGACAAACATGCCGATGAGGCTCGGGGCGGGGTCAAGGTCGGATAAATAATTTTTATATAGCAAACTATTGCCATTTGACGGGGGATAAGCCCTGTTTTAATCATATTTTGTGCCGTGGGGGCACTGACCACGGGTGTGCACCACCCATCACCGGAGAACACATGGACTGGCTGCGCCGGGTACCCGGCTCCCGACGTGAGGCACCCGGGCTTGAATGGAAGCTCTGGCGCAAGCTGCCGCTCATTCTGCTGCTGGGCACGGTGCTGCCCTTGCTGGTGGCCGTGGGCGTTCATGTGGGGGTCGACACCAACGAAACCCCCGCGCTGGCGCGACAAGTGCTGCTGGCCGACTACATCGTGGCGGCCGTGGTGGCGCTGCACTGGGCGGCGGTGCTGACCGTCGCCATCGGTTGTGTCGTGGTGATGATCATGAAAGGACCGGCCTACGAAGCCGACCCTTACCCGGTGCCCGGGCCCACGCCCGACCGTTGACCTACTCGCCCAGGTAGGCGGCGCGCACTTTCGGGTCGCTCAGAAGCTCCAGCCCGGGGCCACTCATGGTGATCAGGCCGGACTCCATCACGTAGCCACGGTTGGCAATGGCCAGCGCGCGGCTGGCGTTCTGCTCGACCAGCAGCACCGTCACGCCCTGGGCGTACACGTCGCGCACCACTTCGAAGATTTTGTCCACCATGATGGGCGACAGGCCCATGGACGGCTCGTCCATCAGCAGCACCTTGGGGCGGCTCATGAGCGCGCGACCCATGGCAAGCATCTGCTGTTCGCCGCCCGACATGGTGCCGGCCAGCTGTTTGCGCCGTTCCTCCAGGCGCGGAAACAGCGCAAATACCTGTTCCATATCCTTGTGAATCGCGGCCTTCCCCTCTCGGCCGCGGTAGCGCAGATAGGCGCCCAACTGCAGGTTGTCTTCAACCGAAAGCGGCTTGAAGACCTGCCGTCCTTCCGGCACCTGTGAAATACCGAGCTTGACTATCCTGTCCGGCTGCAGCGCCATAACCGGCTCCTTGCGAAACAGGATTTCTCCGTTCGAAGCGGGTGTGACGGCGGAAATGGAGTTGAGTATGGTAGTCTTACCCGAGCCGTTGGCGCCGATCAGGGTAACAATCTCCCCTTCGCCCAGATGCAGTGAAACGTTTTTCAGCGCATGTACCTTACCGTAATAGGTATTGATGTTTTTAAGTCGCAGCATCAGTCGTCATCCCCCAGATAGGCTGCAATAACCTCCGGATTTTCCTGAATCTCGCGCGGAGTCCCTTCGGCCAGCTTCCGACCCAGATTGAGAACCACTATCCGGTCGCAGATATCCATTACCAGCTCCATGTCGTGCTCCACCAGCACAACCGTAATGCCCAGGTCACGGATGCGTTTGATGAGATGTGCCAGGCCCAGGGTTTCCTGGCTGTTCAGTCCGGCGGCCGGTTCATCCATCAGGATGATGCGTGGCTCAACCGCCAATGCCCGGGCGATTTCCAGCAGGCGTCCCTTGCCAAATGG
>JBGSNW010000230.1:0-15198 GCA_041739435.1 Burkholderiaceae bacterium | reverse complement strand
GCGTATCACGCCGCGCGGCGTGGGCAGGCTCACCGGGCCGGCCACCAGCGTGACCTCGGCACCCGCCTCGCGCGCAGCCCGCGCAATGGCAAAACCCATCTTGCCGCTGGAACGGTTGGTGATGCCGCGCACCGGGTCGATGGCTTCGTAGGTGGGCCCGGCCGTCACCAGCACGTGGTGGCCCGCCAGCCGCTTGGGCTGGAAGAACGCAATCACGTCTTCCAGCAGCTCGGCGGGCTCCAGCATGCGGCCGTCGCCGGTTTCACCGCAGGCCTGAAAGCCGGAGCCCACGCCCAGGAGCGTGGCGCCGTCGGCCTGCAGTTGCACCAGGTTGCGTTGGGTGGCGGGATGGGCCCACATCTCGCGGTTCATGGCCGGCGCAATCAGCAGCGGCACGGCCTTGCTGGCGCCACCAGGGCCGCCAGCCTCCCCCGAGAGCGGCCGCGCCAGGCACATCAGGCTGAGCAGATCGTCGGCACGGCCGTGCAGCAGCTTGGCCATGCAGTCGGCACTGCACGGGGCGATCAGGATCGCATCGGCCTCGCGCGAGAGATTGATGTGCGCCATGTTGTTGGGCTCACGCGCGTCCCACTGCGAGCCGTACACCGGGCGAGTGGACAGCGCCTGCATCGTCACCGGCGTGATGAACTGCGCCGCGGCCTCGGTCATCACCACCTGCACCGTGGCGCCCTCCTTGATGAGCGCGCGGCACAGCTCCGCCGCCTTGTAGCAGGCAATGCCACCCGAGAGCCCCAGAACGATGTGTTTGCCGACGAGGTCTGTCATGGCGGGCAATATAACCGGTGAGGCTGAATCGGCCCGCACGAGTGCCCCGGTGGCGCGACAGTGGCACGGACGGAATCTTTTCGCAATTCGGCTAGGACCGTCACACCAGCGTCACATCCGCTTCCTAGACTTTGTCCCATGTTGACATGTCTAGATAACCGCACATGAGCCTCTACGCACTGGCCCGCAATGCAGGCGAGGCCCTGTATTTCCAGATCGCCAAACAGCTCGAAAACGAGGTGTCGCGCCAGTACACCGCGGGCGACTGCCTGCCCTCCGAGGGCGAACTGGCCGTCCGCTACGGCGTCAACCGCCACACGCTGCGCCGGGCCATTGATGAACTGGTGGAGTCCGGGCTGGTGGAACGCCGCCATGGCCGCGGTGTCTTCGTGCTGGACTCCCATCTGGACTATCAGATCGGCACCGGCACCCGCTTTACCGAGAACCTCGCCGCGCTCGGCCTGCACGCAGAAAACCGCATTCTGCGCATGCAGACGCTGACGGCGTCGGATCGGGTGGCCGAGCGCCTGTGCATTCCGGTGGGTGATTCGGTGTGCTGGATTGAAACGCTCAGGACGACCGACGCGCGCCCGCTGTGCGTGATCTCCCACTTCATCGCCGCAGCGCGGTTTCCCGACGTGGCGCGGCGCTACGAAGGTGGTTCCCTGCACGAGTTTCTGGGCGCCACCTACGGCTGCCAGCTCCGACGAACCGAAAGCCTGGTGACCTCGGTGCTCCCGCAAGGAGATGACGCCAGGCTGCTGGGCATGCCGCAGAACCGACCGGTGCTGCGGGTCAAGAGTGTGAACGTGGACGACCGGGATGGAACCCCGGTCGAGTACGCCATCACCCGGTTTCGTGCAGACCGGATCCAACTGCGCATCAACCCCTGACGGTCTCGCAAACCTTCCAAGCTGACTTCATTCCCCTCACAGGAGCTTTCCCAATGTATCTGAAAAATATTTTCCGTCGTCAATTCGTGGCCCTTGGCCTCGCGGCCGCAGTCGCCATCCCCATGGCGTCGTTGGCGCAGGTCCAGCACGACGGCAGCGCTGCCCGGCCTTTGCGCGTGGTCCTGATTCCGGCCGACGGCGGCACGGAAGACGGCACCCGGAAGGATTTCCAGCCGATCTTCTCCGCCATCGAGAAAAGCACGGGCCTGAAGTTCGACATCAAGGTCGGGCAAAGCTATTCGGCCGTCATCGAAGCCATGTGCAACGGCGCCGCCGACATTGCCTGGTATGGCCCGGCCTCGTACCTGCAAGCCCATGCGCGGGGCTGTGCCGATCTGCTCGCCCTGGCCATTCGCCACGGCGACTCTGTTTACTACTCGGGCATCTTCGCCCGCACGGACAGTGGCATCAACAACGTCAAGGACCTCAAAGGCAAGCGGGTCGCCCTGGGCGATGTGAACTCCACCTCCAGTTTCAACATCCCGGTGGCCACGATGATTTCCGCGGGCGTCGATCCGGCGCGTGACACGGGCGCCATCAACCTGACGGGCAGCCACGCCAACGTCCTGAAGGCCCTCTCCGAAGGGCTGGTGGACGCCGGTGGCGCATCGTTTGACTCGTTTGAAAAAGCCGTCAACGCCAAGGCGATCGACCCGTCCAAGGTGAAGGTGATCTCCAAAAGCGCGCCGATTCCCTACCCGCCGCTGGCCATGCACCCCAAGCTGTCCGAAAGCATCAAGACCCAGTTGCGCGACGCGTTCAACAACATCGCCAAGCTGCCCGGCATCACCAAGGACCAGATCCGCGGCTACGGTGGCGGCAAGGTAGACGGCTACACCTCCAAGGTCAGCGAAACCGACATGGCGGCCGCCGGGAAGATGTTCGATCTGGTCACCGACCAGGTCAAGACCGACATCATGAAAAAGGCCAGCGCGCACTGACGCGAGGACGCCCGGAGCCCAGGCTCCGGGCCCGCGCCCCGGCCACCCCATCAAGGAACACCATGATTCGCTTCCACGCTCTCTCCAAAGTATGGCCCGACGGCACCCAGGCCGTGGCAAATGTCTCGCTGGAAATACCGCGCGGCCAGTTCTGCGTCGTGCTGGGTCCGTCCGGCGCAGGCAAATCCACCTTGCTGCGCGCGGTGAATGGCCTGGTCAAACCCACGCAAGGCAGTGTCGCCATCAACGGTGTGGCGCTGTCGCCTGCCAGTGAGCGGGCCTTGCGCCGGCGCGTGGCCATGATTCACCAGCACTTCAATCTGACCAACCGCATGAGCGTGGCGGGCAACGTGCTGGCAGGCCTGTTGCCCGTGGTACCCATGGCGCGCGCCCTGCTCGGGTGGTTCAGCCCCGAACACCGGGCCAAGGCCTGCGAGCTGGTGAAGAACGTGGGGTTGCAGCCGACCCATTTGCAGCGCCGCGCAGGCGACCTGTCGGGCGGCCAGCAGCAGCGCGTGGGCATTGCGCGCGCCTTCATGCTCGACCCGGAGGTGGTGCTCGCCGACGAGCCGGTGGCCAGTCTGGACCCCAAGATTTCGCGTGACATCCTGATGTTGATCCGCAACGCCGCCAGAGATCGCAACACCACCGTGCTGTGCAGCCTGCACCAGATTGACCTCGCACGCGAGTTTGGCGACCGCATCGTGGGCATGCGCGACGCCCGGGTGGTCTTCGACGGCACACCCGCCGAATTCACCGACGAACGCGTCCGCGCGCTCTATCACGGTGCGCAGTGGGAAGACAAGCCCGCACACGAAAGTGCCCTGCAAAGCCACCCGCACACGCAAACCGCCATGGACCCCATCCTGGCCTAAAAACCATCATGAACCTCACACCGATCCCCGTACCAGCCTCTGGCATGCCAGAGCACTGGCAGCTGGACGTGCCTTACACCGCCCGCCACATCTTCCTGGCCCTGGTCTTCCTGAGCGTCATTCTGTGGACCGGGCATCGCACCGAGATGGACCGCATGGTCGCCATGAGTGCGCAGGCCGTGGGCAAACTCGTGGGACTTTCCGACGACTCGCAGGTCGTCCGCGGGCTGTCGCGCGTCGCGCAAGCGATGTGGCCTCCCGCCATCGGCGACAAGGAAGAAGTCGCCCGCCTCCCTGACCTGAATCGAAACAACCTGCCGCCGTTCGCCCGCATCGAAGTGCAAACCCGCACCGAACAGCGATTGAATCCGCAGACGCTTGAGATGGAGGTGCAGACCGAACCCGTCGAGTACCTCGTCAAGCCATTGGGCTACGTCTGGACCGTCACCGTGAAGATGGTGGAAACCATCGAGATTGCCATCTGGGGCACCTTGATCTCGGTGCTGCTGTCCATTCCGCTGGCCTATTTCGCGGCGCGCAATTACACCCCGAATCGCTGGACGTATACCGCCGCGCGGGGCGGCATCAGCCTTTTGCGCTCGGCGCCCGAGTTGATCGTGGCCCTGTTTCTGGTGTTGGCCTATGGCTTCGGCCCGATTGCAGGGGTGTTGGCCCTGGGTCTGCACGCTGCGGGATTTCTGGGCAAGTTCTATGCCGAAGACGTCGAGAACGCCGACAAGAAACCGCAGGAAGCCCTGGAAGCGATTGGCGCTGGCAAATTGAAAACCCTCTGGTACGGCGTGCTACCCCAGGTCATGCCGCAGTACATCGCCTACACGCTCTACATCCTGGACCGCAACGTGCGCATGGCCACCGTCATCGGCTTGGTGGGCGCCGGCGGCATTGGCCAGGAGCTCAAGGGGCGTTTTGACATGTTCCAGTACGACCACGTGGCGACGATCCTGATCGCGATCTTCATCGTGGTGTTTCTGTTGGACCAGTTCTCGGCCCGACTGCGCGCCAAACTGATCTGAAAGGGGATGACGTGACCACGACAACCCTCTCCCGGCCCGGCGCGATACCGGCGCGCCCGCAGTGGCCCCGGCTGTTGATGGCCTGCCCGCCCCAACAGGTTCGGCAGCTTGCCAACGCGTTGGCACTACAGCATCGGGTGGATGACATTCAACTCCCCCAGTCTGGCCTGGCGCTGCTCAAGCTGCGCGACAGTGCGCAGGGGGATGCCTATTTTCCAGGCGAAATCCCGCTGGCCACCGCGCGCGTTCGCGTGTCGGCCCGGGACGGCGCCGTCGTCGAAGGCGCAGCGCAACTGCTCGACGACCGGGCCACGTTGGCACGTGCCATTGCGGTGATTGATGCCGTGCTGGCAGGGCAGCTTCAGGGGCATGAAGCCGCCTTCGCATTGCTGGCGGCAGGCGCTGCACAACTCACCGAACAAGCCGCACAACGTCGCGCCCTGTTGTCCACGACACGGGTTGACTTTTCATTGCTGGGCACCACCGAAGACGATCAAGATGACTGACCTCAAAAACAACGACCTGCGGCCCTGGTCGGCCGGGCATCAGCAAACCGTTTACCGCCACTTGCTGCGGGCGTTCAGCTTTCCGGGTCGGATCGAAACACTTGGGGATGGATGCGCCTTGACGCAGGTGCTGGCCACCCTGGTCGACAGCGAGGCGCGGCTCGCCGATCCGTACCACCTGGTCGACGAACTGACCCGCCAGCGACTGCAGGCCCGCATCGCCGCCCCGGAACACGCGCAATTCATCGTGGCCGATGGCTCAAAGCCCCCGGCGTGGGAGCCCCGTCAGGGTTCACTCGAATCGCCAGAACAGGGTGCCACCATCCTGCTGCAGGTTGCGTCCCTGGGTCACGGACCCCAATGGAGCCTCGAGGGCCCAGGCATCGAAACCCGGGCATCGCTGGCCATTGGCGGGCTTGACCCGGCATGGATGGATCGGCGAACGGCATGGAACGCCGCCTTTCCGCTGGGGGTGGACCTGATCCTGATCGACGCCGAATGCATGGCAGCCCTGCCGCGCACCACCGTCATGTCGCGCGTGACCACGCCGGGAGAAACCTCATGGGTTATGTAGCCATCAAGGGCGGTGGACGCGCCATCGAAGGCTCCCACGCCGCGGTGGAGGCCCTGCGCACGGCTCAGGGCGACACCGGTACGCCGATGCCGCTGTCGGCCATTGAAAACCAGCTGCGCCTGTTGACCTCGCGCGTGGTGTCCGAAGGCGGGCTCTATCACCCACGACTTGCAGCGCTGGCCATCAAGCAGATGCAGGGCGACACGCTGGAAGCAGCCTTCGCGCTGCGGGCTTACCGCTCGACCAAACCGCGGCTGCTGGAAACCCCCATCCAGGACACCTCGAAAATGCGGCTGATCCGGCGCATCTCTTCGGCGTTCAAGGACATCCCGGGCGGGCAGATGCTCGGGCCGACGTTTGACTACGCCTTGCGCCTGATGCGGCTGGACCTGGCCGACGAATCCCCGGAAGCCTTCCGCAGTGTCGCCAGCAAGTTCCTGCGGGAGAGTCCGCAGGTTGATCTGCCTGACACTTTCCCCAAGGTGCTTGACGCCTTGCGCGCCGACGGCTTGCTGCCCCCGCTGGCGCCCCGCAGCACGACGGCTTTCGACATCACGCGCGAACCCCTGGTGTTTCCCGTGCCACGCTCGGCTGCGCTGGCCACCATGGCGCGGGGCGAAACCGGCTCGTTGCTCGCTGTCGCCTATTCCAACATGCGCGGCTATGGCGACGTGCACCCCACCATTGCCGAACTGCGCGTGGGCTATCTGCCCGTGATGCTGCCGCACCCGGTCACTGGCGAACCCGTGGAAGCGGGCGAGGTGTTGATGACCGAATGCGAAGTGGTCGCAATGTACGAAGGCGACAAAGGCGAAGGGCCGCCCATGTTCACCCTGGGCTATGGCGCTTGCTTCGGGCACAACGAAGTCAAGGCCATCGCCATGGCCATCCTCGACCGCGCATTGCAAAAAGGCATGCGCGACGGTCCCACCAACCCGTCGGAGGATCCCGAATTCGTGCTGCTGCATGTAGACGGCGTGGACTCGATGGGCTTTGCCAGCCACTACAAAATGCCGCATTACGTCACCTTCCAGTCCGACATGGATCGGCTTCGAACCACGCAAGCCAAAGCCGCGCACGACCCCGCCGCATCACCCCGGGGAGTCGACGCATGAACCCCGGTTACGAGCTTCCCCTGGACGAGGCCGCCTACAGCTTCGGCTTTCTGGACGAATACGCCAAGCGCGAAGTCCGCCGATGCATCCTCAAGGCCATCTGCATCCCGGGCTACCAGACGCCCTATGCATCGCGTGAGATGCCCATGGGAAGGGGGTTCGGCACTGGCGGACTGCAGGTCACCCTGTCCCTGATCGGACCGGACGACACGCTCAAGGTCATCGACCAGGGCGCGGACGATTCCGTCAACGCGGTCAACTTGCGACGGTTTGTGGAGATGACCTGCCCGGGCGTCGACACCACCGAGCGCACGCAGGACGCCACGCTCATCCAGTCGCGCCACCGAATCCCCGAGACGCCACTCACTGAAGCGCAGGTGCTGGTGCTGCAAGTGCCCTACCCCGACCCCCTGGTGGTGGTCGAGGCCTCGGAAGCCCGACGCAAGGTGATGCACGGGGAAGGCGACTACGCGCGGCTGCTGACCAAACTCTACGAAGACATCGTGCAGTTCGACGAAATCACCATCTCGCACCGTTACCCCACACGCGTCAACGGCCACTATGTGATCGACCCCAGCCCGATTCCGCGATACGACGTTCCACGCCTTCACCAGTCGCCAGCCCTGGTGTTGCTGGGCGCCGGGCGGGAGAAAAAAATCTACGCCGTGCCGCCATACACCCGCGCCGAGCCCCTGGTGTTTGACGACGTGCCCTTCCGGACCGAAGACTTTTGCAACGCACAGGGCCAACGGCACACCTGCGCACGATGCGGCTCCGCCCGCTCTTTCCTGGACGAAATCATCGAAAGCGGCACCCACGGCGCCGAGCGCAAGACATGGCAATGCTCGGATTCGGACTATTGCGAACAGCAGCGGACCGCCCAGGCTCGCAGCGAGGAGGTTCACACATGAGAAAAATTCTGGAAGTCCGTGGCCTGTCCAAGATCCACGGCAAGGGCTGTCCTCATTGCCTTGACAGCACCGGCCCCGAGATGGACACCAACATCTGCCCGCACTGCGGCTCGGTGGTCGCCGCCCACAACGTGAGTCTCGATCTGCATGCGGGCGAAATTCTCGGAATCATGGGCGAGTCGGGCAGCGGTAAATCGACCGTCGTCAAAACCCTGTTTTTCGATGACGCTCCGACCGCAGGCGAAGCGATATTTTTCGACAACCCTGACGACCACACGGCAGACGATCCCGCGCAACAGTGGAACATGTTTGCCCTGAACGCGGCCCGGCAGCGGTGGCTGCGCAATCACCGCTTCGGCATGGTCTACCAGAATCCGCATCTGGGGTTGAACTTCAATGTGTCGGCTGGCGGCAACATTGCCGAACGCCTGCTGATGAGCGACCTCAACCACTACGGGGAAATCCGTGATCGCGCCCGCCAACTGCTGGCCCGCACCGAGGTGCTGACGGACCGCATGGACGAATCCCCCCGCAAATTCTCCGGTGGCATGCAGCAACGCGTGCAAATCGCCAAAGCCCTGGCCACGCGCCCCCCATTGCTCTACCTCGACGAAGTGACCACTGGCCTCGACCTGTCCGTGCAAGCCCGAATTCTTGACCTGATCCTGGAGATCCAGCATGAGCTGCGCACCGCCATGATCGTCGTCACCCACGACTTGGGTGTGATTCGCCTTCTGGCCGGCCGCACGCTGGTCATGAAATACGGCCGCGTGATCGAGTCCGGCCTCACCGACCAGATTCTGGAAGACCCCCAGCATGCCTACACCCAGCGCCTGGTGGCTTCTGCCTTGTGAATGAGCCCGCCATGAACCCCATTCTCGAAATCGACGGTCTTTGCAAGCACTTCCAGTTGCACGACCAGAACAAGCTGATTCCCTCGTGCGCCAACGTCAGGCTTGAAGTGCACGGCGGGCAACTGACCGCCCTTGTAGGCCCCACAGGCGCCGGGAAGTCGTCGGTGCTCAAGTGCGTCTACCGCACCTACCTGCCCTCCGCCGGGCGCATGATCTACTTGGACGCGGCAGGGCACGCCACCGATCTGGCCCAGGCCAGCGAACACCGCATGCTCGAACTTCGACAGCGCGATATCGGCTTTGTCACGCAGTTCCTGCATTGCCTGCCACGCCGCAGCGCCATCGACGTGGTGTGCGAGCCCCTCGTGATGCAAGGCGTACCGCGCGCCGATGCCCATCGACGCGCCAGCGAACTGCTGAGCCTTCTGCATGTCCCGGAACGCCTTTGGGGGGTCTCGCCTGCCACCTTTTCCGGCGGAGAAAAGCAGCGCATCAACCTCGCCCGGGGCCTGATCGCGCGCCCCCGGCTGCTGCTGCTGGACGAGCCCACCGCCAGTCTGGACCCCGTCACCACCGACCGGGTGATCGAGCTGATCGAAACCATCAAAGCCGAGGGCGTTGCAATGCTCGCCATCTTCCACGCCCCTGAGCTGGTTCGCCGTACCGCCAATCAAGTGGTTGAGCTGACCCGCCCCGTCGCTGCCTCAGAACTTCTGGAACCCTGCACGCCATGAGCCGTCTTCTCCTGACCCATGCCCGCGCCGTTTTTGCACACGAAGTCCGCGACGACGTGGCCATCCTGATCGACAACGGCGTCATCGCCGCGATCGATCCGACCTCTGTCGGCAACACCCATGCCGTGAACCTGAACGGACGCACCCTGATTCCCGGGATGGTGGATCTGCATTGCGATGCGCTTGAGAAAGAGGTCGAGCCACGCCCCGGCGTCCACTTCCCGCTGGCCTTTGCCTGCGCCCAGGCCGACAAGCGCAACGCGTCGGCAGGCATCACCACGGTCTTTCACGCGCTGTCGTTTGCCAATCATGAATTGGGGGTCCGAAACAACGCGTTTGCGGCTGAGATCGCCCGTGCGGTACACGACTGGCGCGCCCATGCGCTGGTGGACAACCGTGTGCATGCCCGCTACGAAGTGACTGACGAAACGGCCCCGCCCCTGCTGACGAAAATGCTCGAAAATGGCCATGCGGACCTGCTTTCGTTCATGGACCACAGCCCGGGGCAAGGGCAGTTCCAGGACGTGGCCGCTTACAGGGCGTTTCTTTCACGTAGCTACAAAACCTCGGACGCAGAACTTGACACCCTGCTGGCCGAAAAGCAGACCGCGGCGTCCGGCGCGATGGGGCGCATGCAGCAACTCGCCAGCGTCGCACGCGAATGCGGCGTGGCCATTGCCAGCCATGACGACGACAGCGCCGAAAAAGTGGACATGCTGGCCAGCCTGGGCGCCGTGATTTCGGAATTTCCGACCCATCTGGCAGCCGCCAAAGCCGCGCGTGCGCGCGGCATGGCCACGTTGTTTGGCGCCCCCAACATCCTGCGCGGCAAATCACAGTCCGGCAACATGCGTGCGCTGGACGCGGTGCTCGAAGGCGTGGCGGACTGCCTGTGTGGTGACTATTCCGCGGCGGCGTTGCTGCCCTCGGTCATGAAATTGCCCGAACTTGCAGGCATCAGCCTGGCACAGGCGATCGCCCTGGTCACGCGAAACCCGGCGCGCGCAGCTGGCCTGCACGACCGCGGCGAGATCGCGGTCGGGCGCAGGGCCGATCTGGTCGCCGTGCGGCAAACGGGCGGGTTGTTCCAGGCCGAAAGAATCTGGGTGGCGGGCGTCGCGGCGCTGACATCGAATGTTGACGTTGCGTGAGCCCGAACCCATGACACCCCGCCTTATTTATGTGGTCGGCGCCTCGGGCAGCGGCAAGGACAGCCTCATGGGATACGCCCGAAATGCGCTGGCCCACGAAGACCGCGTCGCGTTCGCCCACCGCTACATCACACGCACGGCCAACGCCGGTGGTGAAAACCACGTCGCCTTGTCGCACGAGGAATTCGAGTCACGCCGCAAGGCCCGGCTATTTGCCATGCACTGGCAAAGTCACGGCCATTCTTATGGCATCGGCATTGAAATCAATCAATGGCTGGCCAAAGGCATCACGGTCGTCGTCAATGGCTCGCGCGAGTACCTCGCAGAAGCGACCAAACTGTATCGGGAGCTTGCGCCGGTCTGGATCGAGGTTTCCCCGGCGGTGCTTCAGCAACGGCTGGAGGCTCGGGGGCGCGAGAACGCCGATCAGATTCAGGCGCGACTTGAGCGCAACGCGGCGGTGCAGATGGGCGCCCAACGGGGCACCGTGATTTGCAACGACGGCGCACTGCACAGCGCAGGCGACGCGCTGGTGCAGTGCATTCGGGCCACGATGGGCGCAGTGCCATGCGTGTGACCTTCCTTGGCACCGGCGCAGCCGGTGGCGTTCCGCTGTACGGCTGCGGCTGCGCCGCGTGCAAGCGCGCTGGCAATAACCCACGTTACGTGCGTCGGCCCTGCTCGGCCCTGGTCGAATCCGGTGACACGCGGGTCCTGATCGACGCAGGCCTGACAGACCTGCATGAGCGCTTTCCGCCCGGCAGCCTGGATGCGATCGTGCTGACCCACTTTCACCCCGACCACGTGCAAGGCCTGTTCCATCTGCGCTGGGGCAAGGGGTTGTGCATTCTGGTCTATGCCCCACCTGATTCTGAGGGCTGCGCCGATCTTTACAAACACCCCGGCGTGCTTGAATTCCGGGCGCTTGCCAAATTTGAAGTTTTCACCATTGGCAACCTGACGCTAACACCGCTGCCCTTGATCCACTCCAGGGTCACGTTCGGCTACGCCATTGAATCCCCTGCCGGAGGCCGCTTCGCCTACCTGACCGACACTGCAGGCCTGCCGCCAAGCACCCTGGCCCACCTGCAGAGCTGGCGCGCCGACGCTTTGGCGCTGGACTGCAGTCACCCCCCACGCACCGGCCCCGCGAACCACAACGACTGGACGTTGGCCGCTGAGATCGTCTCGTCGATCGCGCCAGGCCAGGCGTGGTTGACCCATGTCGGCCATCAACTCGACGAATGGCTGCTCCACACCGCACCGGTATTGCCGGCGGGCACCACCGTGGCCATGGACGGCGACGTGATCGAACTGGCGGGGCGCCCGGGGCGCCCATGAGCGAAGCGAGCCTCGCCATCGCCGGGTCTGTGGCGATGCATGTCGTCTGGAACCTGATTGCACGCCACCAGCCCCGCCGCGCATACGCGCTGTGGTGGGTTCTGCTGGCCCACCTGCTGGTGCTGGCGCCGTGGGGTTGGTTCTGTCTTTACCGTGAGGCCCGATGGTCGCCCACGCTGATCGTGCTGACGGCAATTTCCGCCAGCGCCAATGCCACCTATTTTCTGGGGTTGAAGCGGGCATATGACCACGCCCCGGTCGCATTGGTCTATCCGCTGGTCCGCAGCTCGACCTTGCTGATTGCCATCTGGGGCTGGCTGCTGACGGGCGATTCGCTTCATCCCGGCGCATGGGCGGGGATTCTCGTCAGTGTGGCGGGGCTGGGGCTTTTGGCCGCCACCGGGCAGCGACACGGCCAGCGGTCGGCGCTCCCCTGGGCCCTGCTGGCAATGCTGTCCACCAGCATCTACTCCTTGAGTGACAAGGCCGTCACCGCCCATGTGCAAAGCTTTGGCGGACTACTCGGCTTCATATCGGTCGGCTACCTGGCGTCGTGGCTGACCTTGAGCGTGGACATGCGCAGACAGACCGGGGCCTGGGTTCCGCCGGAGCGCCCCCGCCTGCGGGTGGTGGCCATTGGTGGGCTTTGTGTCGGACTGGCTTACGTGCTGGTGGTTCACGCCATGCGTAGCATGCCCGCCGCGGTGGTCGTGGCCTTCACCAATGCCGGGATTGTGCTGGCCACGTTCGCCTCGATCTGCATCTTCAAGGAACAGGAGCACTGGCGCAGACGGGTTCTGGCCGTCACCATCATCTGCTTGGGCCTGCTGATCCTCGGCCTCTGGCGCTGAATCCGGCGGCCTACCGTACAGCGACCCCACGAAGTGAGGGAGCGTGGGGCCACAGAGCGCCGCGCCGGGCCGCCCCAAGCAAGCTCCACCCCCTTGGGGGGCAGCGACCCCACGAAGTGAGGGAGCGTGGGGGCCACATATAATTTGGCTTTACCAGCTCGGCGGGATCGCGTCCCGACCCTGACATGACCAAATTTGTCTTCGTCACCGGCGGTGTGGTGTCTTCCCTGGGCAAGGGAATCGCCTCAGCCTCCCTCGCAGCGATTCTTGAGTCGCGGGGCCTCAAAGTCACCCTCATCAAGCTCGATCCCTACATCAACGTCGACCCGGGCACGATGTCGCCGTTCCAGCACGGCGAGGTGTTCGTCACCGACGACGGCGCCGAAACCGACCTTGACCTCGGCCACTATGAGCGTTTCATCGAAACGCGCATGAAAAAATCCAACAACTTCACCACCGGCAAGATCTACCAGTCGGTGCTGGAAAAAGAGCGCCGCGGCGACTACCTGGGCAAGACGGTGCAGGTGATTCCGCACGTCACCAACGAAATCCAGGAGTTCATCAAACGCGGGGCTGGCCTGCTGCCCGTACCCGGCAGCGACCCCAACGCCCAGCCCGAGCCGGTGGACGTAGCCATCGTCGAGATCGGCGGCACGGTGGGCGACATCGAATCCCTGCCCTTCCTGGAGGCCGTGCGCCAGATGAGCCTGCGCATGGGCCCCAACAACACCGCCTTCGTGCACCTGACCTACGTGCCGTGGATTGCCGCCGCGGGCGAACTCAAGACCAAGCCCACGCAGCACACGGTGCAAAAGCTGCGCGAGATCGGCATCCAGGCCGACGCCCTGCTGTGCCGCGCCGACCGCCGCATCCCCGAAGACGAGCGCGCCAAGATTTCCCTGTTCACCAACGTGCCTGAATGGGGCGTGATCTCGATGTGGGACGTGGACACCATCTACAAGGTGCCGCGCATGCTGCACGAGCAGGGCCTGGACGGCCTGATCTGCGACAAGCTGCGCCTGAACACGCCCCCCGCCAGCCTCAAGCGCTGGGACCAGCTGGTGTACGAGGTCGAGCACCCGCAACGCGAAGTCACCATCGCCATGGTGGGCAAGTACGTGGATTTGTCCGACAGCTACAAGTCGCTCAACGAGGCGCTGCGCCACGCCGGCATGAAGAACCATGCGCGCGTCAAGATCGAATACATCGACTCCGAAACCCTCACCCCCGACAACGTCACCCAGCTGGGCAAATTTGACGCCGTGCTGGTGCCCGGCGGTTTTGGCAAGCGCGGCATCGAGGGCAAGATCTGCGCGGCCCGTTTTGCCCGCGAACAAAAAATCCCCTACCTCGGCATCTGCCTGGGCATGCAGGTGGCCACCATCGAATTTGCGCGCCATGTGGCGGGCCTCAAGGACGCCAACAGCACCGAGTTCGAACCCGGCAGCCCGCACCCTGTCATCGCGCTCATCACCGAGTGGAAAGACGCCGACGGGAGCATCCAGGTGCGCAACGCCAGTTCCGACCTGGGCGGCACCATGCGCCTGGGCGCGCAAAGCTCCGACGTGGCCCCGGGCACGCTGGCGCACAGCATCTACGGCGACGTGGTCACCGAACGCCACCGCCACCGCTACGAGGCCAACGTGCACTACCTGGACGCGCTGCGCAAGGCCGGGCTGGTGATCTCGGCCCTGACCCAGCGCGAGCAGCTCACCGAAATTGTGGAACTGCCGCAAACCGTGCACCCGTGGTTTGTGGGCGTGCAGTTCCACCCTGAATTCAAGTCCACCCCCTGGAACGGCCATCCGCTGTTCAACGCCTTCGTGGCCGCGGCCCTTGCGCAGCACGCCCGGCAATCGGGCGACGCCGCGGGCGGCAAGAACCTCAAGGCCGTGGCATGAGGGCCGCCGAATGAAGCTCTGCGGGTTCGAAATCGGCCTGGACCGGCCGTTTTTCCTGATCGCCGGCCCCTGCGTCGTCGAGTCCGAACAGTTGCAGATGGACACCGCCGGCGCCTTGAAGGAAATCACCGCGTCGCTGGGCATCCCGTTCATCTTCAAGAGCAGCTACGACAAGGCCAACCGCTCCAGCGGCACCAGCTTTCGCGGGCCGGGCATGCAGCGCGGCCTGGAGATTCTGGCCAAGGTCAAGCGCGAGCTGAACGTGCCCCTGCTCACCGACGTGCATGAGGCATCCCACCTGGCCGAAGTGTGCAAGGTGGTGGACGTGCTGCAAACCCCCGCCTTCCTGTGCCGCCAGACCGATTTCATCCGCGCCGTGGCGCAGACAGGCCTGCCGGTGAACATCAAAAAAGGGCAGTTTCTGGCGCCGCACGACATGAAGAACGTGATTGACAAGGCGCGCGCCGCGGCCCGTGAAAAAGGCCTGCCTGAAGACCACTTCATGGCCTGCGAACGCGGCGTGAGCTTTGGCTACAACAACCTCGTGTCCGACATGCGCAGCCTGGCCATCCTGCGTGAAACCGGCGCCCCCGTGGTGTTTGACGCCACGCATTCGGTGCAACTGCCCGGCGGCTTGGGGCAAGCGAGTGGCGGCGACCGCGCCATGGTGC
>JBGSNW010000153.1:0-10838 GCA_041739435.1 Burkholderiaceae bacterium | reverse complement strand
GCCGGCGCCACGGGAGCATTGCGAACCCGCCAGACCGCCGCCGGCGCCAGTGATTCCTGCACCGGCGCAGGTTCCCGGACGCTACCCGACGATGCAGCCTCCGCCGCGGCGGTCGCCTTGCCGACTTCAACCGCGCGTTTTCGTGCCCGTTCCCGGACAAACTCCTGAAACGACAAGGTACTCATGGGTTCGTCAGAAGTCTTGGCGGCACCGTGCGACTCCTTGTGCACGGGCACATCCGTGTTGGGCATCGCCAGAATTTCCACGCCCCCAGGGATGGCCCGATTGGACAGGAGCACGGCTTCGTCGCCATAGGCAGCGCGCACCTGGGCCATGGCCTCGCGAATATTCTTTCCCACAAATCTCTTGACGTTCATCATTGCGCTCCTATCACCCGGTTGATCCGGATCGAATGCGTTTCAGGTATTTCAGAATGGGACAACACGCGCAGCCGGGGCGCGGCGCGCTTGAGAAGGCGGGCCAACGGTGCCCGGATGCGGTCAGGTACCAGCAGGCAGGCCGGCAGGCCAGCCTCTTCCTGTCGCTGCGCGGCATCCCCGGCCTGGCGCGACAGCATCTCGCTGATGCCGGGGTCCAGCGGCACCTGCGATCCCGGTGTCAGTGCCTGCACCAGCATCTGTTCCAGCCCGGGATCAATGGCCAGCACCCCCATCTCGCGCACGCCCCCATACAAGTCCTGCACGATGCCAGGCGACAGTCCTACCCGAAGTTCTCGCACCAGCTCGGCCGCTTCCGTCGTGGAGGCGCCGTGTTCCGCCAGAATTTCGAGAATCCCCTTGAGATCGCGGACATGAACCGCCTCTTCCAGCAGCGAGCGGAGCACCTTCTGCAACACCGCCAGCGAAATCATCTTGGGCACCACGTCCGCAACCAGCTTGGGGACGTACTTGCCTGCATGCTCCAGCAATTGCTCCACTTCCGTGCGCCCCAGCAGGACGGCGGCGTTGGCCTGCATCAGGTGATTGAGGTGAGTGGCAATGACGGTGGCGGCATCAACCACCGTGTACCCGACCATCTGAGCCTGCTCCCGCAACCGGGCCTCGATCCAGACCGCCTGCAAGCCAAATGCCGGATCGGTGGTGACACTCCCTTCCAGCGGCACCTTGATGTGCCCCGGATTGATGGCCAGGTACATGCCGGGGAATGCCTCGCCTTCCCCCACCACCACGCCCTTGAGCAACACCCGGTATTGCGATGGGCGCAGCTCCAGGTTGTCCCTGATGTGCACCGGCGGCGGCAGAAAACCGACGTCGCCCGCGAATTTCTTTCGCACGCCCTTGATTCGCATGAGCAGATCACCGCTCTGCGCCTTGTCGACCAACGCAATCAGGCGATACCCGACTTCCAGGCTCAACGCATCGATCGGTTGAACATCGTCCCAGCTGGCCTCGGCGGCCGCGTTCACCACCCGAGGTGGTTCCTCCTCAACGGGTTTCGGCTTCAACGCGTCGCGCGCCAGAAACCATGCGCCCGCACCGCACACCATCGCGAGCGAGATGAACGACACATGTGGCATGCCCGGAATCACCCCCAGGAGTCCCATCACACCGGCAGTCAGCCCCAGCGCACGCGGAATGGAAAAAAGCTGTTGAGAGATCTGGTGCCCAATGTCTTCCTCGCCCACGCGCGCCACGATCAGACCCGCGGCCACGGAAACCACCAGCGATGGAACCTGCGCCACCAATCCATCACCAATGGCCAGCAAAACGTAGTTGTTGAGGGCGGTCTCGAACGGCAAGCCGTGCTGCATCATCCCGATGGCCAACCCGCCGATCATGTTGATGAACAGGATCAGGATGCCGGCGATGGCGTCACCCCGCACGAACTTGGAGGCGCCGTCCATGGAACCATAAAACTCCGCTTCCTGTGTGACCTCCAGACGACGGCGCCGTGCTTCTTTTTCGTCCAGACTGCCAGACGCGAGGTCCGCATCGATCGCCATCTGTTTGCCGGGCATCGCGTCCAACGCGAACCTGGCGGACACTTCGGCAATTCGCCCGGCGCCTTTGGTGATGACCACGAAATTGATGATGGTCAGGATCGAGAACACGATGATTCCCACCGCGAAACTGCCCCCGATCAGGAAATGGGCAAACGCCTCAATCACCTGACCCGCTGCGTCGGTGCCGGTATGCCCGTTGAGCAACACCGCGCGGGTGGATGCGACATTCAGGGCCAGCCGCAGCAGGGTCGTCACCAGAAGGATGCTGGGGAAAATGGCGAAATCCAGCGTCCGGCGCGTGTAGCTGGCCACCATCAAGACCACCAGCGACAAGGCAATGTTGAAGGTGAAAAGCAGGTCCAGCGCAAGCGGCGGCAGCGGCAGCAGCATCATCGCGAGGATCATCACGATGAGCATGGGAACGGCCAGTGTTCTCACTGGAGGCATGCCACCCGGGAACGCCATGCCCATCTTCGTGACCGGTGTCGCGGCCCGCGTCTGAACAGAAACCGTGCTCGCCATCATGAAGCCCTGGCAGCGGGATGCAGCGGATCAAGTCCCGCCGGAACCTCGATTTGTGGCAGCGGTGGCATGCGGACCTCCCTGCGCAGCTGGAACACATACGCCAGCAACTGCGCCACCGCGGTGTAGAGCGCCGCCGGTATTTCCTTGTCGAGGTCGCCATGCTTGTACAAGGCCCGCGCCAGCGGCGCGGACTCCAGCATCGTGACATTGGAGGCGCTCGCGATTTCGCGGATTTTCAGGGCCAAATGATCGGCCCCCATGGCAACGATCCGCGGCGCTGACATGGTGGCCTCATCGTATTTGAGGGCGACGGCGTAGTGCGTCGGGTTGGTCACCACGACATCGGCCGTTGGCACCGCCGTCAACATGCGTCCGCGCGACATTTCCCTCTGTTTGCGCCGACGCTCGCCCTTGATGTGCGGATCGCCGTCAGACTCCTTGTTCTCCTGCTTCACTTCCTCGAGCGTCATCCGAAGGTCGGCATGGTGCTTGAATATCTGCAGCGGAACGTCGATCAGCGCCGCCACAAACACCACAACCAGAAGCCCCGTGAATCCCGAAGTGATCCAGCCAAAACCCAGCTGCAGGGCCGGTTCGAGCGGCATGGAAAAGAGTCGGGAGATGGAAGGCGCCTCGGTCCAGACATACTGCGCCGCCACGCCCAGGAGAAGCGACACCGTCAGCACCAGTTTGAGGTGCTGTGCCAGCGATTTGAGAGCGAAGATCCGGGACAACCCATTGGCAGGGTTCAATGCCGAGAACTTCGGCACCAGCGGTTTGGTGGTGAAGTTCCAGCCACCGATGGCAATGTTGGCTGCTACCAGCGCCAGCACCATCCCCGAAAGCACAGGCAGGGCCAGCCACAGGCCATCCCAGGTCTGCCGCCCCAGCCGGATGCCCATCGCGCCGGGATCAAACGCCGCGGCCCGGTCAATGCTGAGTGCGGCACCCACGCCCTGCAACGCCTCCCGCGCCATCCACGGGCCGATCATCAACAGCATGCCCACCAACATGCCCATGGCCAGGAAATGTGTCAGGTCATGGGACCGGACAAGCTGGCCCTCTTCCCGCGCCTGCTGAATCCTGCGCTCTGTGGCAGGCAGCTGGCGGTCTTCACGACTGGTTTCGGAGGCGGACATCGGGTGATTCGATAGATTCGTTCACCTCGATTGTTTTTCTTCCACCCCCCAGCTTAAGCAGCAATGAGGTGGGAATTCCCCCCGGTTATCTCCAGCGGCCTTGCGCCGCCCCGGAGCTCGAACTGCGAGGGCCGTCAGAAACCGAGACTTTCGAGCAAATCGTCGACTTGTGCCTGATTTGCCACCACGTCCGTGCGGTTGGTGGTGTCCGCCACCGGACCATTCAGGAAACCCGTCTCGACCTTCGTGCGCTGCTCGGGTGGGGTGGTCTCGAGCAAGAGTTTGACCAGGGACTCTTCCAGCGTCGTGGCGATGTCAACCACCTTGCGCACCGTCTGACCCGTGAGGTCGTGAAAATCCTGCGCCATCATGATGTTGGTCAACTGCGACGACGTCACCTCGGCGTTGGATTTGACGTGCTCGATGAAATGCAGGACGTCGCCGCGCGCAACCGCCCCCACGGGGTCTTTCTTCAACTGGGCGGCAACCTCATCGGCTTGCGCCACCAGAGCGTCTTGTTGAGCCTGCGCGGCATCAACGGTATTGAGAACTTTCTCGGCGGCCTCTCCCGTCAGTCGGGCGATATAGGTCAGCCGGGAACGCGCGTCGGGCAGCGCGCCCAGGCTATCCTCGATCTGCTTGTCGTAACCCAGGGCCTGCAAGGCGTCGTGCAGTCGACGCGTCAAGGCGCCAATGCGCTGGAACACCTCATACGGATCGGAGACAGCCTCCGACACAATGTTTGCAGCCATCGCGTTGGCCGACGGCGCGGATTCAAATGCAGTGATATGGTTCATTGTGGACTCCTTGAGCGGGGTTTGACGGGGTTGACGATGCCGCTCAAGCAGCCACAGCCAGTTTTTGCATGATTTTTGCCACTTTTTCCTCCAGCGTGGCCTTGGTGAACGGCTTCACGATGTAGCCAGACGCACCCGCCTGGGCCGCCATGACGATGTCCTCCTTGCGCGCCTCCGCGGTGATCATCAGCACGGGCAAATGCTTGAGCGCATCATCCGCGCGGATCTGGGCCAGCAGCTCGAATCCGTTCATGTTGGGCATGTTGATGTCGGTCACGACAAAATCAAACTTGATGCTCCTGAGCTTGTTCAGGGCCACTGCGCCGTCCTCGGCCTCTTCGGCATTGGCGTAGCCGGCCTCCTTGAGCAGGTTGCGCACGATGCGCCGCATGGTCGAGAAGTCGTCGACGATCAAGAATTTCATTTCAGTTTGGGCACTCATGGAGAATCCTTCCAGGTCGGGTTGTCAATCGTGTTGAGAATCAATTTGCAATTCGAATTTGTGGCACGGGAATGATCCCGACGCGTCCGGCTTCACGGTCCTTGAGCAATTGCTCAAATATCTGCGCCTCGGGGGCTGGCTGCTCGCCTCCGCGCAGCAGGCGTTCTTCGCCCACTTTGCTCAGCACCAGCACGGAAATCCGGCGGTTCAAGGGGCTCAGGGGATCCGCGGGTTCAAACGGTACCGATGACGACATGCCCACCACCCGCAAGACGCGTTCCTCGGAAAGTCCCCCGGCCAGCAGTTCGCGACGCGATGCGTTGGCGCGATCAGACGAAAGCTCCCAATTTGAATATCCGCGGTCGCCGCCACTGTATAGCGATGCATCGGTATGGCCTGACAGCAGAATTTTTGCGTCGGCCGCGTTCAGGACACTCCCCAGGCTCCGCAACAACTCGCGCATGTAGTCCTTGACCACGGCACTGCCGGCGTCAAACATGGGGCGGCTTTGCGCATCGACAATCTGGATCCGAAGTCCGTCCGGGGTGATGTCAATGCGCATCTGGTTGCGCATGCTGGCGAGCTTGGGGTCGGCTTCTATCGCCTGGTCAACCAGTTTTTCAATCTCCCGCAAACGCCCGGCCTCGGTCATCTCGACCTCTGCCCGCAGCGCCTGCAGGTTCAAAGAACGCTGCGGGTCTTCAACGGCGCCGCGTTTGACGTTGCCTATGGTTCGGGTGAGATCGGTGCCCCCACCCTTGATCAGGCTGGAACTGTCGCCCGCGCCGGAACCTCCCGACAGGGCCACTTTCAATGGGCTCTGAAAATACGCGGCGATACCCTGCAAATCTCCTTGCGCCGTCGATCCAAGCAGCCACATCAACAGGAAGAACGCCATCATCGCTGTGACGAAATCAGCGTAAGCAATCTTCCAGGCGCCACCATGATGACCTCCATGGCCTTTCTTGATCTTCTTGACGATGATCGGCTGAACTTTTCCGCTTGCGGTCGCCATGATCGTAAGTAATGTCTTGAGGTTGAGAAAAGGACCGGCCCGATCAAGCAGGCTTCTTGCCCTTGACGTGGTTTTCGAGTTCGCTGAAGCCCGGGCGCTCGGTCGAATACAGGACCTTGCGTCCAAACTCCACCGCAATGGCCGGCGAATAACCCTGCAGGCTGGCCAGCAACGTGACTTTCACGCATTGCAGTTCCTTGCTGGACTCGTCCACCTGCTGCTCCATCAGTTGGGCCAACGGTGTAACAAACCCATACGCCATCAGAATGCCAAGGAACGTACCCACCAGGGCGCCGGCAATCATCTGCCCCAGCACCGCGGGCGCGGCACCCACGGACGCCATCGTCTTGACCACGCCCAACACGGCGGCAACGATTCCGAAAGCCGGCAAGCCGTCTCCGACCTTGTTGATCGTGTTCCCTGGGATCGACGCCTCGTGATGGTGGGTGTCAATCTCGTTGTCCATGAGGTTTTCAATCTCATGTGCATTCAGGTTGCCGGAAATCATCATTCGCAGGTAGTCGGTAATGAACTCCATCAGATGGTGATCCGCGCTGATGGCCGCGTACTTTTTGAACAATTCACTTTCTTCGGGTTTTTCCACGTCGCCTTCAATGGCCATCAGGCCCTCCCGACGAGCCTTGGACAACACGTCGTACAGCAGGGCCATCAGTTCCATGTAACGGGTTTTGGTGTACTTGGAACCCTTGAGCAGATTTGGCAACGCTTTCAGGGTCTTTTTGATGGTTTTGCTGCTGTTGCCCACCAGGAACGCCCCCGCGGCCGCGCCGCAGATCGTGAAGAGTTCGTGCGGCGCCGCGTGCAGAATCACGCCGAAGCTCCCGCCCGCGATGGCATAACCACCGAGCACGCAAACCAACACGACGATGTATCCCGCAATCACAAACATGACTTTGAATCCTTTTTTGGCACCACCCCTGAGGCATTGCCAGCACGATCTATTTCGGCCAGAACGCCGCTTAACTTGAAAACTTTGTAGTTTTTCTTGCCTGCCTTCTGTTTTTCGATCACGATGCCGTGAAGTCTTTCAGATCGGCTCAAAACCCACGCGCCAAAAAGCGTGGGCTTTGCCGTCGTTTATGGCTTCTGCGGCCTCGTGCATGCAACTCAAGCCCGGGGCATGAGAGCCGATATGACGGGAGAACCCCTTCGCCCAACACCATGTTCACCTCGAACCTCCTCCGTGCTTTTCTGGCTGCCATTTCGCTCGGCACCCTGTTGGGCGGATGCGAAATGCCAGGCGACGCCGCGCTCCAGCAAAAGCTGGCCGGCATTGAAGCCGATTCGCGCGCCATTGGCGGCGCCTGCAAGCATGCCGGACGCGCCATTGAAGACTGCTACGCGCTGAATCCCAAGGCCAGCAAGTCGGCGGTTTTTGCAGGCTGGAAAGAAATGAACGACTACATGAGAGACAACAAGATCGATGTTGTGAAGCCAGAACTCGCGCCCAACTGACGCCCCTCTTCCTGACCCCATCCCGTACAAAGCCATGAAACAATCCGATTTTTCAGACACGGTCACTGCCGTCCGGCCCGAGGCTCTCCACGGCGCCACCGTTGCAGCAGCGCCCTACCTGCTGCGACAGCCGGTTTCGGACCGCGACCAAAAGCTTCTCGGATATGAGCTCCGGTGGTCCGGCGTGACCGCACCGGACCGCAGCAAGGCAACCTCAGACCTCACCCGGCTGCTGGACCGCCTCAACGCCATCGACCCGGACCGCCCAATGGGGGAGCACGCACTGGTTTTCACCGACTGCACCGAGGGAGATCTGTCGCTGGACCTGCAGGGTTACGCGCTGGCAAGTCGCGTGGTGCTTCAACTGCCCAAACTGGCTCCGGCACAGATCGCCACCGCGTTGCCCAAGATCCAGCGTCTTCAGCAGCACGGATTTCGTCTGGCCCTGGGCGCACAGGCGCTGTCCGCGGCCTACGCAAGCTGGATGCCGTTGGTGGATTTTGTTTTCCTGGATGCCAGCGCCGAGCCCACGAAGGTCTCCCTGGCGCTCAAACAGCTGGGCCAAAGTCGCAAAGTGAAAGTCATCGCCCAGCGCGTGGTGACGCGCGAGCTGTGCACCCGCGCAATCGATCTGGGCTTTGCAGGCCTGATGGGCCCCTATTTCGCCCAGATGCCCTCCACCGTCCGCAACGCCGCCAACCCTGCGCAGGCAACCCTGATTCGTCTGATTGCCCTGGTCCAGGGCGAAGCCGACGTTGCCGAGATCGAGGGAGTTCTGCGACACGACCCCGCCCTCAGCTTCAAGTTGCTGCGTTACGTCAACTCCGCCGGGTTTGGCGCGGGCAAGGAAATTTCATCGTTCGGTCACGCCGTCATGCTCATGGGCTACAAGCCACTGGTCCGTTGGCTGACCATGGTGCTCGCCACTGTGACCGACGGCAGTGGCGCCGGAATGTTGTCACGCATGGCGGTGGTGCGAGCTCGCTTGCTTGAGCTCCTGGCGCAGGACCTCGGGCTGGACCGGGAAAAAGACAACGCTTTCATCCTGGGCGCTTTCTCGTTGATGGACGTGATGCTGCGCCAGCCCCTGGATCGGGTCCTGAAACAGGTGGTTCTGCCCGACACCGTCCGTGACGCATTGCTGCATCGGGCGGGATCACTCGGCACGTTGTTGCGCATGGCCGAAAACTGCGAGCGATGGGTGTCCGATGCCGCCACCCAACCGGAAGACTGGATGGGGCTGGCCGTGCAGTCGGTCACCGAACGCCATCTGGAAGCCCTGGCGTGGAGCGAATCCCTGGGCATCTGAACCAATGCCCCCGCAGGGGCTCCGGGATGGTCGGCGCCCTCAGTGAATGGTGCCGTGGCGCTTGCTCTTTCCCGCACGGGCCGGCGGCGCGCACAGGCCACACACCAACGCCTGAAACGACTTGGTGAAATCGTGCGAATGGGTCACGAAATTACCACTGCATCGGGTGCAGCGTGTCAGGCAGAGCATGTCGCTGTCCACAAATTTCACCAGCCGCCATGCGCGGGTGATGGACAACATCGCTTCGACGCCCGCCACCTTGATTTCCGCGAGATACAGGTCGTAGGCCTTGGCAATCAGATCAATCTGTTCAACGGCGCAGGTCTTGTTCAGATGCTCGTAGATGTTCAGGAACAGTGACGCATGAATGTTCGGCTGCCACTCGGTGAACCAGTCGGTTGAATAGGGCAATTGCCCCTTGGATGGCGACTTGCCGGTGACCTCCCGGTACAGCCGAAGCAGGCGCTCATAGGCCAACCCTGTTTCAGACTCGAGAACCTGCATGCGCGCGCCCATTTCGATCAGCTGCACCGCACGACGCACCTGCAGGTTTTCATTCAGCAAACTTTTTCCAGCCATTTTGTTCCCCGTCTTGGTGTTGAATCGGTCAATCGGTCAGGCCGTGGCGTACTGGCTGGCCATCAGGATGCTGGCATGCAGCCGGTCGGCGCTGTGCTCCTGATCCACCGTCTTGCCATGCGACGTGAGGAGGCCCCACACCATTTCGTCATCAAACCGGAAGCGGCACATCATCACGTTCTGCGCCGCGATGCGCACCAGCTGCTGCGGTGACAGTTGCGCCACCAGGTCGGCCACCTCCTCCGACAAACCCAGACGAAACAGAGCCTGCGGCTTGTCCGCGCGGATCATGGTCTGCGCCAACATCAGGTAAGCGAGGTTGGTTTCGCGGATTTCGTTCATCATCTGGTCGGTGTTCATGGCAGTCCTTTTACGGTGAGTCAAGCTGTTGCAGTACGTGGATGAATTGTGAGAACTGTTACCAAAAACTTGAATCGGGCAATGGCTGCACCGCATGCCGTGGATTGACGGACGGCGTGTAAGGCAATCGGCGACGCGTGTTGCGCAACCACCCATGGCCGATGTGAACAAATGCACGGAAAGCATTGGACCTGTCGGACTTTTCCCATGGTTTTGCACCCAACAGGTCGGCGTGTCGCATTGGCCCGACAAATAAAATTGATCACTTCATTTTTAATAGCTATTAAAGTCCATCTGACGGGGGGAAGTGCCATATTTTTATCAATTTTCTTGCCCGACTGAACTCTTTCACGAAGACAGGCCTGCGGCAAACAGCGCCGAATGTCTGCTTCTTTTTTTGAATCTGGTGCCTCAAGCTCTGGATTGCGAGCGTCGATAAGGAATGCAACGGGAATATCCCGCCAGTCCAGCGCCGACGACGCACCACATGAAACCAGCGTCGCCAACGTGAGACTCAGCGCCGTGCACTGTGTGCGGCTTTCAAAACGGGCGCAATTGAAACGCCCACTTGTCAGGAGTTCCTCATGGCTTCAGTTATCAACACCAACGTCTCGTCGCTCAATACCCAGCGCAATCTTGCGTCCTCGCAATCCGCCCTGGCCACGTCCATCCAGCGCCTGTCCACCGGCCTGCGCGTCAACAGCGCCAAGGACGATGCCGCCGGCCTGGCCATCTCCGAGCGCATGAGCTCCCAGGTTCGCGGCCTGAACGTCGCGGCCCGCAACGCCAACGACGGCATTTCCCTGGCGCAGACTGCCGAAGGTTCGCTGGGCAAGGTCGGCGACATGCTACAACGTATCCGTGAACTGGCCGTGCAGTCGGCCAACGCCACCAACAGCGCCACCGACCGCCAGGCACTGCAGGCTGAAGTGGCACAACTCAAGGAAGAAATCGGCCGCGTGGCCAGCACCACGGAATTCAACGGCACCAAGCTGCTGGACGGCAGCTTCACGGCACAAAGTTTCCAGGTGGGCGCCAACGCCGGTCAGACCATTGACCTTTCGTCGATCGCCAACGTCAGTCTGGCCGCCTTGGGCACACTCACTCCGCCTGACACGACAACGTACACCCAGACTCTGGGCGCCATCACCCCCACCGCGTTTGCAACAGGCATCGCCGCTGGCGCGCTCACGGTCAATGGCGTGGAGATCACGACCGCCGACGGTGCCGCAG
>JBGSNW010000408.1:0-10652 GCA_041739435.1 Burkholderiaceae bacterium | reverse complement strand
GGCGGCCGGGCCGTTGCCACCGTGATCGGCGCGGTCACAGGCGCCGTGGTGGGCAACCGGCTGGAAAGCGGCGGCGCACCGCAGGTGCAACAGATCCAGCAATGCAGCATGCAGACCTTCTATGAAAACCGCACGGTCGCTTACCAGGTGATCTATGAATACGCTGGCAAGCAATATTCCGTGCAGATGCCCCAGGATCCGGGTCCCTTTGTGCAATTGCAGGTGACCCCCGTTGGCAGCACCACACCGCCCCCACCCGCAGCGGGCCAGTACCGCCCGGTGGCCCCGGCGCCGCAAGTCCAGGTTGAACCCACCTACATCCAATCGCCCCAGGTCGTCTACACCAGCGGCTACTATGCGCGGCCCTACTACGCGCCATCGTATTACGCGCCCATTGGCCTGTCGCTCAATTTCGGATTTGGCCGGGGATACGGCGGACACGGGTATTACGGCGGCGGTTATGGCTACGGTGGCAGGCATGGCGGAGGCGGCCACCGCTGAGCCGACTCCCGCAAGCGGCGCACGCAATCGCGCCGACTCCATTTCATCCATGCGGCCCGCACCCACGCGGGCCGCGTCTTTTTGCGCGCCCTGGCCTAAAATTGCAGGTTTTCCCTCACCCGCAGCCGCTGCGGCACCCTCCCATGACCCAAGAATCCCTTGACGGCGTGTCCGTCTCGACCCGTGCCAACGTCTATTTCGACGGCAAATGCATCAGTCACAATGTTGTTTTGCCCGACGGCAGCAAAAAATCGGTGGGCGTGGTTCTGCCCGCCACATTGACCTTCAACACCGGCGCCGCCGAAGTGATGGAGTGTGTGGCAGGCAACTGTGAATACCGGCTCGCCGGCGCCCAGACATGGCTGCAGTCCACGGTCGGGCACCGGTTCAGCGTGCCGGCCCAGTCCAGCTTCGACATCCGCGTGACCGAGGCTTATCACTACATCTGCCATTTCGGCTGAAATTCACGGAACCGCTTGCACCATGGCCACCATCCTCCAGCATCTCCCCCTTCAACAAAAAGTCGGCATCGCGTTCTCGGGCGGCCTGGACACCAGCGCCGCGCTCCACTGGATGCGCCAAAAAGGCGCCATTCCCTACGCCTACACCGCCAACCTCGGCCAGCCTGACGAGCCGGACTACGACGAGATCCCGCGCAAGGCCATGCAATACGGTGCCGAACTCGCCCGGCTGGTGGACTGCCGCCTGCAGCTCGCGCACGAGGGCATCGCCGCGCTGCAGTGCGGTGCGTTCCATATCTCCACCGCTGGAGTCACTTATTTCAATACCACGCCACTGGGCCGCGCCGTGACAGGCACCATGCTGGTGTCGGCCATGAAAGAGGACGATGTCCACATCTGGGGCGACGGCAGCACGTTCAAGGGCAACGACATCGAGCGGTTCTACCGTTACGGCCTGCTGACCAACCCCAGCCTGAAGATTTACAAACCCTGGCTGGACCAGGCCTTCATCGACG
This sequence comes from Burkholderiaceae bacterium, assembly GCA_041739435.1. GTDB lineage: Bacteria > Pseudomonadota > Gammaproteobacteria > Burkholderiales > Burkholderiaceae_C > PHCI01. The sequence continues at coordinate 9,175 of JBGSNW010000408.1, read as the reverse complement.
AACTGGGTGGCCGCGCCGAAATGTCGGCTTTCATGACGAAGGCCGGGTTTGGCTACAAGATGTCGGCTGAAAAGGCCTACTCGACCGACTCCAACATGCTGGGCGCCACGCACGAGGCCAAGGACCTGGAGCACCTGAACAGCGGCATCCAGATCGTCAACCCCATCATGGGCGTGGCATTCTGGAAGGACGAAGTTGAAGTCAAGCCCGAAACCGTGACCGTGCGCTTCGAGGAAGGCCAGCCGGTCGCCTTGAACGGCAAAACCTTCGCCAGCCCGGTGGACCTGATCCTGGAGGCCAACCGCATCGGCGGCCGGCACGGCCTGGGCATGAGCGACCAGATCGAAAACCGCATCATCGAAGCCAAGAGCCGCGGCATCTACGAAGCCCCCGGACTGGCGCTGCTGTTCATCGCCTATGAACGCCTGGTGACCGGCATCCACAACGAGGACACCATCGAGCAGTACCGCATCAATGGCCTGCGTCTGGGCCGTCTGCTGTACCAGGGCCGCTGGTTTGACCCGCAGGCCATCATGCTGCGCGAGACGGCACAGCGCTGGGTGGCGCGCGCCGTCACGGGCGAAGTCACGGTGGAGCTGCGCCGTGGCAACGACTATTCGATCCTCAACACCGAATCGCCCAACCTGACCTACCACCCCGAACGGCTGACCATGGAAAAAGGCGAGTCGATGTTCTCGCCGCAGGACCGTATCGGGCAGTTGACCATGCGCAACCTGGACATCGTGGACACCCGGGAAAAGCTGGGGATCTATTCGAAGGCCGGCCTGCTGACCCTGGGTGACGGCGCGGCCTTGCCCCGGCTGGGGCGCGACTCGCAGGAATGAAACGACGCCGCTGATCGGCAAAGCGGGAAGAAACGCCGGAATACTGCCCAATTGTTCCTTTGCGTTCCGTGCGCGAAACCTTAGCATTCCGGAACGCCAGCGTGCCCTGGGGTTTTGCGACCCCCGCAACCGGGGCATGGCCCCTGCGACGCCCGTCATCATGAAACATCTTCTCCGCGCGTTCCATCCGTTTTTTCTGGCGGTTTACCTGCTGCTGTGCCATCCCGCCCAGGCCCTGGAACCCACCCAGGGGCCGGTGATTCTGACCCTCACCGACCTGCTGGACACTCCGAACGACGGCCCCCGCGCCAACTTCGATGTGCGCATGCTCGAAGCCCTGCCGCAACACAGCTTCATCACGTCGACACCCTGGTACAAAACGCCAACCCGGTTCACGGGGCCACTGCTTGCCGACGTCCTCAGGGCCGCAGGGGCGCGTGGCGCCCACCTGAACGCCGTGGCGCTCAACGGCTACAAAGTCCGCATCCCCGCGTCTGACGCCAGCCTGGGCGTGGTGTTGGCCCGCCAGGTCGACGACAAGCCACTGTCGGTGCGCGATCGTGGTCCGCTTTTCATCGTCTATCCCTTTGACAGCAGTCCCGACCTCAAGACGACCACCCATTTCGGCCGGTCAATCTGGCAACTGCGCGCCATCGAGGTGGAATGACGCCCGGGCTCCCGTCCCCACGGCGCTCGCGTCGTTCCGTGCTGTGGCTGGCGGCACTGGCGTTCGGCATTCTTTTTGTGATCGCGCCGTTGGCGTATGTGCAGTATTTGCAGGCCGGTCTGCTCAACCGGGCACAACAGTTTCAGAACGACTCCGTCATCGGCTTCTGCTTTGAACTGGAGCGCGAGTACGACCGCTTCCGAAACGCCCTGCGTGATGCACGCGCCGCCCCCCAGGCGCAGACACTGGATGCACTTTCATTGCGCTATGACATCCTGGTCAGCCGCATCGGCCTGCTGCAGAACAACCCCACCGTGGCGGTGCTGGAACCGCTGGCGTCGTACCACGACGCCTTGCGCGTGTTGAACGATTTTGTCCGGCAGACCGACCGGCTGCTGCCCCCCGGCGAGCGCCCACAGCTGCAGGGCGACACATTGACCGCCCTCTGGGAGCAATCTGCGCCGCTTGGCGACACCCTGACCCAGTTGACACGCTCGGCGAACGTGGCCGTGCAGGCCGACACCGACCACCGAAACGACGCCATTCGCCTGCAAAACCGCGTCGTGCTGGGCCTGGCCGCTGCGATGTGCCTGCTTTTTCTTGCCGGCGTGACCGCGCTGGCGACCAGCCTGCGTGAGAAGAACCGCCGCCAACGAGAGCTGGAGGCATTGACAGTGCAGTTGCGCGAAGCGCGGGTCCATGCCGAGACCGCCAACCGCAGCAAGAGCGTGTTCCTGGCCAACATGAGCCACGAGGTCCGCACACCCTTCAACGGATTGCTGGGCATGATCACGCTGCTGGCCGACACCCCTCTGACGACCACCCAACGCAGCTACCTTCAAACGGCACAGGATTCGGCCAACCACCTGCTGACCATCCTCAACGACATCCTGGACATCTCGTCCATGGAGTCGGGCAAGTTCCGACTGGCAGCGCTACCGGTGTCACTGGCGGCGCTGCTGTCCGAGGTACAGACGCTGATGGAAGTGCCGGCCCGCAACAAGAATCTTTCACTCGATTTCGAGCTGGCGCCCGATTTGCCCGACTGGATTCACGCCGACCCCACACGGCTGCGCCAGATTCTGTTCAACCTGATCAACAACGGCATCAAGTTCACCGAACGGGGTGGCGTTCGCCTGCGGGTCCGCACGCGCATGGCGGGCCACACACCCGAGGCGCTGGTCTTCACGGTGCAGGACACCGGCATCGGCATGGACGCCACCACACGCGACAATCTGTTCGCGCGCTTTTACCAGGCGGACACCCAGGCCACGCGAAAAGTGGGTGGCACCGGGCTCGGCCTTGAAATCTCGCGCAATCTGGCCCGCATGATGGGCGGCGACATCACCTTCGAGAGCGCAGCCGGTCATGGCACGACGTTCACGGTGACCCTGCCTGTCACGGTATGCGACCCGCCAGCCCCCGGCCGACCGGACATCCCGCCATCGGCTGCAGGGTCGCGGGTTGCACTGCACGTGCTGGTGGCCGAAGATCAGCCGATCAACCAGAAATACCTGACCATCCTGCTGGAAAAGCTCGGGCATCGCGTGAGCATCTGCGACGACGGGGCACAGGCACTGGAACTGCTGCGGCATCAACCCATCGATCTGGTGCTGATGGACGTGCACATGCCGGTGATGGACGGCCTGGCCGCCACCCGCGCCATCCGCGCACTGCCTGGCGACGCTGCCCACACCCCCATCGTCGCGCTGACCGCCGACGCCATGTCCGAAGCGCGCGAACAGGCGCTGGGCGCCGGCATGGACGCGGTTCTGACCAAACCCCTGCAGCCCGCCGAACTGGAGCGCTTGTTGCACGAGTTCGGGCAGTGGCATCACGAGAGCACGGAAACAGGCCGTCCGGTGCCGCGTCCCGAATTCGTGCCCAGCAATGTGCACACCATGCCCCCCGAGCTGATCGCCACCGACCCTGGCGATGCGGTGAACGCGGAAACCTTTCGCGGCGTCACCGAACTACTGGGCGCCGAGCGGCTCAACGGCCTGCTGCGCAAGTTGTTCGAGCCGACCGAAGGCCAGGTTCGCAAGCTCGGCCAGGCGCTTGACGACGGCAACGTGTACGCCGCGGGTCAGGAAGCCCACAAGCTCAAGGGCACGTCAATGCTGTTGGGTTTCACGGCGTTGACCAAAACCACCGCCACCATCGAACACGCGGCCCTGCACGACGCAGAAGGCATCAACGCCGCCACCCGCAAACAGGTCGATCGCGACATCGCGGCCACGACCAGGGCCTTGCGCGCACTGGGCTGCCCGGTGGACTGACGCGTTGCAAGGGGGTGGCTCGTCCGGTTTCGCATTCCAGCGTGGAATCAGACGAATCCACACCGCTGTCCGTTGGACGACGAAGCCGTGTCACACCACCACCGGCTCGGGCTCCAGCCGGATGCCAAAGCGCTCGTACACGCTGGTCTGAATGGCTTTGGCCAGCGTCACCACCTCCCCGCCGGTGGCCCCGCCCCGGTTGACCAGCACCAGCGCCTGCTTTTCGTACACCCCGGCATTGCCCACCGACTTGCCGCGCCAGCCGCAGGCATCGATCAGCCAGCCGGCGGCCAGCTTCACGCTGCCATCGGGCATGGGGTAATGCACCACCCCGGGGTCGCGCGCAATGATGTCGGCGCACTGGTCGGGCGTGACGGTGGGGTTCTTGAAAAAACTGCCGGCGTTGCCAATGACCCGGGGGTCGGGCAGCTTGGCACCGCGGATCGCGCAAATCCAGTCGAAAATCTGCCGGGCCGAGGGGCTGTGAACACCCGTTTCGGTGATTTTCTTTTCCAGATCCAGGTAGCCCAGCACCGGCTTCCACGGCCTGGGCAGGCGAAACCGCACCCGGGTGATCAGCGCGCGGCCCGCAAGACCGAAGTTCCGGGCGTCCGAGGCCACGTGCTTGAACACCGAATCGCGGTAGCCGAACGCGCATTGCGCGGCGTCCAGCGTGAAGCTTTTCCCGGTCTCGAGGTCCGTCGCGTCCAGCGACTCGAAACGGTCCTGCAGCTCCACGCCGTAGGCCCCGATGTTCTGCACCGGCGCCGCCCCCACGGTGCCCGGAATCAGCGCGAGGTTCTCCAGCCCCGGCCAGCCCTGCGCCAGCGTCCAGTCCACCAGACCATGCCAGTTCTCGCCCGCCCCGGCTTCCACAATCCAGGCACGGGGGGTTTCCTCGACCAGCCGACGGCCCATGATTTCGACCTTGAGCACCAGCGGCCTGACGTCGCCGGTCAGCACGATGTTGCTGCCGCCGCCCAGCACAAACTTGGGCTGGCGGGCCAGGGCGGCGTCGGCCAGCACCTGCAACACGTCGGACTCGTCGGCAATTTGAACCAAAGTGTGCGCCCTGGCGACGATGCCAAAGCTGTTGTAGGGCTGCAAGGCCACATTTTGCCGGGCGTTCATGGGAGAATTGTCGCATCCAGCCACTTCTGCACTGCTCCGGACCATGCCTTCATTCGACACTGTTTGCGAACCCAATCTGGTCGAAGTCAAAAACGCGGTCGACAACACGGCCAAGGAAATCGCCACGCGCTTCGATTTCAAGGGCACGGCGGCCGCCATCGAGATCAAGGACAAGGAAATCACCGTCTTCGGCGATGCCGAGTTCCAGCTCGGCCAGGTGGACGACATCCTGCGCAACAAGCTGGCCAAGCGCAACGTCGACGTGCGTTACCTCGATCCGGGCGAGGTGCAGAAAATGGGCGGTGACAAGGTCAAGCGCGTCATCAAGGTGCGCAACGGCATCGAGGCCGAACAGTCCAAGAAAATCCAGCGCCTGATCAAGGACAGCAAGCTCAAGGTGCAGGCCGCCATCCAGGGCGACGCGGTGCGCGTGACCGGCGCCAAGCGCGACGACCTGCAGGCCGCGATGGCGCTGATCAGGAAAGACCTTCCCGACATGCCGCTGTCGTTCAACAACTTTCGCGACTGAAGAAATGAGCCCCCACGCTGGTCGCTTCGCGTACTGCGCTGCCCCCCGAGGGGGCTGTTCCACCTTGGGGCGGCCCGGCGGTGGAACGGCCTCGTACGATGCCGAGTGGCTCAGGGGGCTGATCCGCAGCATGGTGCTTGTGTTGGCAACGGCGTTGCTCAGTTGCCCTGCGCAAGCCCAATCCGTCGGGCTGGCCGGCATGATGGGCAACAAGGCGCTGCTGATCGTGGACGGCAGCGCGCCGCGCTCGGTCGCACCGGGCGAGTCGCACAAGGGCGTCAAGGTGGTGTCCACCGCGGGCGACCAGGCGGTGATTGAAATCGGTGGCAAACGCCAAACGCTGCGCATCGGCGACGCACCGTCCAGTGTGGGGGGCCGTGGTGCCGCGGGCAGCGGCAACCGCGTGGTGCTGACGGCTGGCAGCGGCGGGCATTTCATGTCGGGGGGCAGCATCAACGGCCGCGCCGTGCAGTTCATGGTGGACACCGGCGCCACCAGCGTGGCCTTGAGCGTGAGCGACGCCGAACGCATTGGCCTGAACTACCGTGGTGGCGCGCCGGTGCGGGTCAGCACGGCCAACGGCGTCAGCCAGGGTTGGCGCATGAAACTCAATTCGGTGCGGCTGGGTGACGTGGAAGTCTACGAAGTGGACGCCGTCATCACGCCGCAGTCCATGCCGTTCGTGCTGCTGGGCAACAGCTTTCTCACGCGTTTTCAGATGAAGCGCGAAAACGAGCAGATGACGCTGGAGCGCCGCTATTGACGGCGGCGGACGGCAAATTCAAGACAACGCTGCCGTCACCACGATCTCGATTTTCCAGCCCGGATGCGCCAGCCGGGCCTGCACCGTGGCGCGCGGCGGGGCGTTGCCGGGGGGCACCCAGGCGTCCCACACGGCGTTCATGCCCGCAAAGTCGGCCAGGTTGGCCAGGAAGATCTGCACATTGAGCATGCGCGATTTGTCGCTGCCCGCTTCGGCCAGCAGGCGGTCGACCATGCCCAGCACTTCGACGGTCTGGCCGCGGATGTCCTTGCTGTCGTCGTCGGGCACCTGCCCTGCAAGATAGACCACGCCGTTGTGGATGGCCGCCTCGCTGAGCCGCCCGCTCACATGCAAACGTCGGAGTCCGCTCATTTTTTGGCCCCCAGCTTCGATTCCCTGCCCTGCAGCAGCCGGTTGATGTTGTCGCGGTGCCGCCAGGCCAGCAGCATGCCCATCACGAACAACGCCATCACGATGGCACGGTCGGCGTACCAGGCCACCCGGTCGCCCAACAGGTAGTAGACGGGCGCGAAGGCCGCCGCCACCAGCGACGCCAGCGACGAATAACGGAAGAACGACGCCACGATCAACCAGGTGGCCGCCGTGCCCAGCCCCAGCAGCCAGTCCACGCCAAAGATGACGCCCAGCGCGGTGGCCACACCCTTGCCGCCTTCAAAGTCGAAGAACACGGGCCACAAATGACCCAGAAACGCGGCCAGCCCCACCAGCGCGATGGTTCCGTCGCCCAGGCCGTACGGCTGCCCGTACAGGCGCACCAGCAGCACGGGCACAAAACCCTTGAGCGCGTCGAGGGCCAGCGTGATGACGGCGGCGGGCTTGTTGCCCGAGCGCAGCACGTTGGTGGCGCCGGGGTTCTTGCTGCCAAAAGTGCGCGGGTCTTTCAGGCCCATGGCACGGCTCACGATCACGGCAAAGCTGAGCGAGCCCAGCAGGTACGCAGCCGCTGCGGCCGCAAAAGGGTAAAACGATTCCAACGGTGGTCTCCAGATTTCGGCGGGCGGCGCATGGTCACCAGCCCGCCGCCGCTTTTTTGGCCGGACGTCTATTCTGCCAGCGCGCACTGAACCGGCGTTGCGCCCAGCAACTGCACACAAACCCGCGGGTCGATGCCCACGAGGTAGCCGCGGCGTCCGCCATTGATGGCAATACGCGGCAAGTCGAGGATCGACGCCTCGATGTACACCGGCATGTCGCGGCGCGTGCCGAACGGCGAGGTGCCGCCCACAAGGTAGCCGCTATGGCGCTGGGCCACCTCGGGTTTGCAGGGTTCGACCGACCGGGCACCGATCTGCCGCGCCAGATTTTTGGTGGACACGGTGCGGTTGCCGTGCATCAGGACGATCAGCGGTCGCGCCTGGTCGTCCTGCATCACCAGCGTCTTGACCACCGCGCCCGGGTCCAGCCCCAGCACCGCCGCGCTGTGCCGCGCGCCGCCGTGTTCCAGGTATTCGTAGGGGTGTTCGGTGAAAACAATCTGGTTCGCCCGCAGCATCGCCGTGGCGGGGGTTTGCGAAACGTGTTCTTTGCGGCCCATGCGCAACGCGGATTCCGAGGCACCCGGCTCACAGCGCCGGGTCGCGCACTTCCCAGCGGATCTTGTCGATCTCGGCCAACAGTTCGGCCGACAGCGGGGTGCCCCAGGCGGCCACGTCTTCATCAAGCTGCGCCAGCGAGGTCACGCCGATGATGGTGCTGGCCACGCGCCAGTTGGTGTAGCAGAACGCCAGCGCCATCTGCGAGGGCGTGAGGTCGTGGTCTCGCGCCAGGGCGTTGTAGCGACGCGCGGTGTCCAGCGCCTCGGGCCGGCCCCACCGCTGCTTGCGCATCGACTCATACAGCGCCATGCGCCCGGCGTCACCCACCAGCCCGGTCTCGTCGTACTTGCCACTCAGCAAGCCGAAGCCCAATGGCGAGTAGGCCAGCAGCGACACACCCAGGCGGTGGCAGGTCTCGTCCAGTCCGTTCTCGTAGCTGCGATTGATCAAGCAGTACGGGTTCTGCACCGTGGCCACCCGGGGCAAGCCATGCTGCTCGGCCAGGCGCACGAACTCGTGCACGCCGTACGGAGATTCGTTGGACAGACCAATGGCCTTGACCTTGCCGGCCTTGACCAACTCGGCCATGGCTTCGAGCTGCTCCAGCACCGAAGCGCAAGGTTTGTCCTTCGTGGGATCGAAGCTCAGCAGACCAAATGCGGGCACGTTGCGCGCGGGCCAGTGGATCTGGTACAGGTCGATCACATCGGTCTGCAAGCGGCGCAGGCTGTCGTCGCAGGCCTTCAGAATCTCGGCCTTGCTCACACCCGCGTTCTCGCCGCGAATCCACGGCATGCCGCGCGACGGGCCAGCCACCTTGGTCGCCAGCACCACTTTGTTGCGCAGGCTGGCGTCCTTGGCGAACCAATTGCCCAGGATGGTTTCGGTGGCGCCACAGGTCTCGGCGCGCGCGGGAACCGAGTACATCTCGGCAGCATCGAGAAAATTCACACCGCGTTCAAGCGAGCGGTCCAGGATGCTGTGCGCGCTGGCTTCATCAACTTGCTCACCGAAAGTCATGGTGCCCAGGCAGACGGGAGGAACTGTCAGTGCGCTGGCGCCCAATGGAACGTTTTTCATGCAATTTTTTGTAAAGTCAGAGTGGATGTGATGCCAAAGCGATAGGCCGGGGTATAAGTTTAGAGCGCATCGGGTTGCACCGCAGTCACCACCAACACACCCTGGCGTGTGAAGATGGTGCCGCCGTCGACCCGAAGCCGAATATCCGTCCATTTTTCAACAACGCCAGTGGAGCTTTGCACATGAATCACCTCACCAACATCACACGTGGCCTGACGGTCACCGCCCTCGCCGCGGCACTCGCCCTGAGCGGCTGCGCCAACATGAGCGAAACCCAGACCGACTCCGCCAAGGGTGCCGGCATCGGCGCCCTCGCAGGCGTGTT
>JBGSNW010000090.1:0-2042 GCA_041739435.1 Burkholderiaceae bacterium | reverse complement strand
CCACCGCGACGTGCTCGCCGCCTGCGAGGCCTGGCCGCGCCACGTGCTCCAGGCCACACCGGATGACATCGTGGTCGGCTCGCCGCCGCTGGCCTTCACCTTCGGCCTGGGCGGGCTGCTGGTGTTTCCCATGTGGGCCGGCGCGTCCATCTACTTCCCCGACATCCCGTACACGCCCGAAGCCATGGTGCTGCGCATCCGCGACGTGGGCGCGACCGTCTGCTACACCGCGCCGACCTTCTACCGTCAGATGGCGCCGTTCGCCAAGCAGCACGGCCTGCCCAGTCTGCGCATCTGCGTGAGCGCCGGCGAGGCGCTGCCCGACGCCACGCGCCAGCTCTGGAAAGACGCCACCGGCATCGAGATGCTCGACGGCATCGGCGCCACCGAGATGTTCCACATCTTCATCTCGGCCGCGGGCGCCGACGTGCGGCGCGGCGCCATCGGCAAGGTAGTGCCCGGCTACACCGCCAGGGTGGTCGACGACCTGGGCCGCGAAGTGCCACGCGGCACGATCGGCAAACTGGCGGTGATCGGGCCCACTGGCTGCAGGTACCTCGACGATGCGCGCCAGACCCGTTACGTCAAGGACGGCTGGAACCACCCGGGCGACGCCTTCGTGCAGGACGCCGACGGGTATTTCTTCTACCAGGCGCGCGACGACGACATGATCATCACGGCCGGCTACAACGTGGGTGGCCCCGAGGTCGAGGACGCGCTGCTCCAGCACCCGGCGGTGGCCGAATGTGGCGTGATCGGCAAGCCGGACGCCGAGCGCGGCATGATCGTCAAGGCGTTTTGTGTGCTCAAGCCCGGCCATACCGGCGACGCGGCCCTGGTCAAGGCCCTGCAGGACCATGTGAAGGCCACGCTGGCCCCCTACAAATACCCGCGTGAAATCGAATTTTTGCCCCGCCTTCCGCGGACCGAAACCGGCAAGCTGCAGCGCTTCAAGCTGCGGCAGGCCTGAGCGGGCTGGACCCGCGCCTTTTGCCCATGCCCGCCCGAGAACGCTCCGCCATCGACCCATTTCAAAGGACTTTTCCCCGATGCACAAACTTCTCCAACCGCCCGGATGGACGCCGCCCAAGGGCTATGCCAACGGCATCGCCGCGCGCGGCACCCTGGTGTTCGTGGGCGGCCAGATCGGCTGGAACGCGCAGCAGCAGTTTGAAACCGATGACTTCATCGCGCAGGCCGACCAGACGTTGCGCAACGTGGTGGCCGTGTTGCGCGAGGCCGGGGCAACGCCACAACACATGGCGCGCATGACCTGGTACATCGTGGACCGCGTCGAATACCACGCCCGGCTGGCCGAACTGGGCGCGGTCTACCGCGAGGTGATGGGGCGCAACTTTCCGGCCATGACCTGCGTGGAAGTGGCCGCGCTCATGGAGACGCGCGCCAAAATCGAGATCGAAGTCACCGCCGTGATCCCGGACGCAGCATGACACGGTTTCGCATTCAAGCGCATAACTTCGTTGGTTCGCCTTGCCGTGCTACAGCACCGTCTGCGGCTCCCGCCTCGTTCTACGCTTGAATGCAAAACCGTATGACGCCGCGCCGCGTTACTTCACAACGCCGGTCACCTCGATCGTCACCCGGCGATCGGGCTGAAGGCACTGGATCAACACCGCACGCGGCTGCGCCGGCGCACAGTTCCGGGTGACCGGCTCGCGCTTGCCCACCCCACGCGCCTGCACGGTTTGCGCCTGCACGCCCAGGCTGGCCAGATAGGTCTTGACGGTGTCGGCACGCGCCTGCGACAGGCGGTCGTTGTAGGCGCTGTCGCCCAGGCGGTCGGTGTGCCCTGCAATGGTCAGGGTCTGGATCGACTGGTACCCCTTGAGGCGCTGCGCCACATCGGCCAGCCTTTGCCGCCCCCCGGGAAGCATGTCTTCGGCCCTGGATTTGTCGAACTGGAACAGCGCATCGGCCAGGATCACATAGGTCTCGCGGGTGAGAACCTGCGCAACCGCCACCCCCTGCGTCGCCGGTCCGGCTGGTGCCGCTGGCGCGGCGGGCCCGCGGCAGCGATTACT
>JBGSNW010000066.1:0-2735 GCA_041739435.1 Burkholderiaceae bacterium | reverse complement strand
TCCTTCTGCGCCAGGGCGTACGACCAGTCACGGAAACCACCTTCGGTGAACTTCATGATGTTGCCCTTGTGCACGATGGTCACGCTGGGCTTGTCGTTGTCGATCGCGTACTGGATGGCCTTGCGCACCAGGCGCTCGGTGCCTTCGATTGACACCGGCTTGATGCCGATGCCCGAGGTGTTCGGGAAGCGGATCTTCTTGACCCCCATTTCATCCTGCAGGAACTTGATGATCTTTTGGGCCTTGTCGCTGCCCGACTCGAATTCGATGCCGGCGTAGATGTCTTCCGAGTTCTCGCGGAAGATGACCATGTGGGTCTTGTGCGGCTCCTTGACGGGCGAAGGCACGCCCTTGAAGTACTGCACGGGACGCAGGCAGACGTACAGGTCGAGCTCCTGGCGCAGGGCCACGTTGAGCGAGCGGATGCCCCCGCCCACGGGCGTGGTCAGCGGACCCTTGATCGACACCACGTATTCGCGCAGCACCTGAAGGGTTTCTTCGGGCAGCCAGACGTCGGGGCCGTAGACCTTGGTGGACTTCTCGCCCGCGTACACCTCCATCCAGTGGATCTTGCGTTTGCCGCCGTAGGCCTTGGTCACCGCTGCATCCACCACCTTGAGCATCACCGGCGTGATGTCCAGCCCGGTGCCGTCACCTTCAATGAAGGGGATGATCGGCTGGTCAGGAACATTCAGTGACATGTCCGCGTTGACGGTGATTTTCTGGCCCGCGGTGGGCACTTTGATGTGTTGGTACATGGGGATTCGGTCTCCGGAGGGGGGGCGAAAGGGGGTTCGGCTGAACAGTTCAGGTCAAGCCTTTTGATTCTAGCTTCAAAAAAAACTGCAATCCGTGTCAACCGCCTTGAATCGGCCTTCGTTACGGATGCACCCGCCCAAAATCGGGAGGGTATTTCCAAAGTAACGTTATTCAGGAATCTGACATGAACAAAATCCTCGCTTCCATGATCGCTGGTCTGTTTGCCGCTGGTGCTTTTGCCCAAGCTGCTGCGCCTGCCGCCAACCCCTGCGCTGCCAAGGCCCCCGCTGCCAAGGCTGCTCCGGCCGCCAACCCCTGCGCCGCCAAGGCTCCGGCCGCTGCCGCCAACCCTTGCGCTGCCAAGGCTCCCGCCAAGAAGGCCAAGAAGGCCAAGAAGGCCAAGAAGGCCAAGGCTGCAAAGAAGGCTGAAGACAAAAAGGCCTGATCCGGCCCGATTGACTTTGCGTCAAAATGCCCGCTTCGGCGGGCGTTTTTGTTTGTGTTTCCCCGTGGTGGCGCCCCGACCGACCCAACCACCCCCGGCTGAAAGATGGATTCCCATGCGCCTGCTCCCCGCACTCCGCTTCCTGTTGCCCATGATCCTGATCGCGGCGGGCGCCGCGCGGGCCCAGACCACGGGCGACCCGCAACTCGGGCTGGAACGCACCCGGCTCAGTGCCGGCATGCATCAGATTGACGCCCAGCTCGCGCTCACGCCCGAGCAGCGGCAAATCGGGCTGATGTGGCGCAAGGAGATGCCCCAGCACGAAGGCATGCTGTTCGTGTTCGAGCAGCCCTCCGTTCAGTGCTTCTGGATGAAAAACACGCTATTGCCCCTGACCGCCGCCTTTGTGGCCGACGACGGCACCATCGTCAACCTGGCCGACATGAAGCCACAGACCACCGATTCGCACTGCTCCACCCGTGCGGTGCGCTACGTGCTCGAAATGAACCAGGGCTGGTTTGCCAGGAAGAACATCAAGGCGGGCTTCAAGCTCGGCGGCAGGCCGTTTGAAACACGCCCTTGACAGGCTGGCATTTTCTACTATAAATATAGCAAACTATCGCCATTTGACGCGGGCTGGAGCCAATATTTGTTAAAAAACCGGCGCCAGGCCGGTTTTTTCATGGGGCGCGGGAAACCGCTCAGGCGAAGTTCTTCTCGGCAAAACCCCAGTTCACCAGCTTGTCGAGGAAGGTCTCGACGAACTTCGGGCGCGCGTTGCGGTAGTCGATGTAGTAGGCGTGTTCCCACACGTCCACGGTCAGCAGCGCCTTGTCGGCGGTGGTCAGTGGCGTGCCGGCGGGGCCCATGTTGACGATGTCCACCGAGCCGTCGGCCTTTTTCACCAGCCAGGTCCAGCCCGAGCCGAAGTTGCCCACGGCGCTCTTGACGAAGGCTTCCTTGAACGCGGCGTGGCTGCCCCATTTGGCGTTGATCGCCGCGGCCAGCGCGCCGCTGGGCTCACCGCCGCCCGCGGGCTTCATGCAGTTCCAGAAGAAGGTGTGGTTCCAGATCTGCGCGGCGTTGTTGTAGATGCCGCCACTGGATTTCTTGACGATGGATTCCAGGCCCAGGCTTTCGAACTCGGTGCCTTTTTGCAGATTGTTGAGGTTCACCACATAGGCGTTGTGGTGCTTGCCATGGTGGAACTCCAGCGTTTCCCGGGAGTAATGCGGCGCCAGGGCGTCCAGGGCATAAGGCAGTGCGGGCAGGGTGTGTTCCATGGTGGGATGTCCTCTTGTGGTTGATGGTCGAAAGCGGCAATTGTAGGAATTAAATCAGTCGGCGCGGGGCCACGGTCAGATCAACCTCGCCGTCGGCAAGGGTTGCCGTGAGGGCTTGCCCCACGCGGGTTTGCGCACGCCGGGTCACGGCCAACCCGTGCTCGTCGGCCAGCCACGCGTAGCCGCGCTGCAGCACCAGCGCCGGATCGAGCAGCTGCAGGCGCAGGTCAGCCCGGTCCAGCCGCTCG
>JBGSNW010000022.1:0-2466 GCA_041739435.1 Burkholderiaceae bacterium | reverse complement strand
CGCCAACCCAGGTCACGCACCCGCTGGGCTTCGGCGAGATCGAGCAGTGCAAAGCCGTCTGCCGCACGCAAAGCGTCGAACACCCGCTCGATGCCGTGGCCATAGGCGTTGGCCTTGACCACGGCCCAGACGCGGGCGTCGGGCACGGCCTGGCGCACCCGTGCAAGGTTGTGGCGCAGCGCTTCGGTGTGGATGGTGGCCTGGATGGGACGGGGCATGGCGATCTTGTCAAGGTGGCGGACCACAGGATTCTGGCACCGGGCGCCATGCTATAACCTGCCGTCGTTTGGAGACATTTATTTTTTACCCTGGCATCAGACCGGCTGATGATGTGACCGCCCACCCATGAAGCGCGGTTTTTACACCATCATGTCGGCGCAGTTTTTCAGCTCGCTGGCCGACAACGCGCTTTTTGTCGCGGCGGTGGAACTGATCCGCATCGGCGGTGGCGCCGAATGGCAGCGCGCCGCATTGGTGCCGATGTTCGCGCTGTTCTATGTGGTCCTGGCGCCTTTTGTCGGCGCTTTTGCCGACGCGCGACCCAAGGGGCAGGTGATGTTCGTCAGCAACGCGATCAAGGTCGTGGGCTGCCTCATGATGCTGTTTGGCACCCACCCGCTGCTGTCCTACGCCATTGTCGGCCTGGGCGCCGCGGCCTACTCACCCGCCAAATACGGCATCCTCACCGAACTGCTGCCCGCCTCGCAACTGGTCAAGGCCAATGGCTGGATCGAGGGCCTGACGATTGCCTCCATCATTCTGGGCGTGTTGCTGGGGGGCCAGCTGGTGGGGCATTCGATCTCGTCGTGGTTGCTGGCCCTGAACCTTCCGCTGATCGACACCCCCATCGACACCCCGCCCGAGGCCGCCATTGCGGTGCTCGTGTTCATTTATGCCGTGGCGGCCTGGTTCAACACCCGCATCCCGCACACCGGCGTCGAGATGCGCCCGATGCCGGCCAATCCGGTCCAGATGCTTCCGGATTTCTGGACCTGCAATTCGCGGCTGTGGAAAGACAAGCTGGGGCAGATTTCACTGGCCACCACCACGCTGTTCTGGGGCGTGAGCGGCAACCTGCGCTACATCGTGCTGGCCTGGAGCGCGGCGGCGCTGGGTTACAGCACCACGCAGGCGTCGTCGCTGGTCGGGGTGGTGGCCGTTGGCACCGCCGTGGGGGCCGTGGTGGCGTCGATGCGCATGCGGCTGGACATGGCCACCCGCGTCATCCCCATGGGCATCGCCATGGGCGTGCTCGTGATCGGCATGAACTTCATCGACAACGTGTGGGTGGCGGCGCCCTTCCTGGTGCTGCTGGGCGGCCTCGGAGGGTTTCTGGTGGTGCCCATGAATGCGCTGCTGCAGCACCGGGGCCACAACCTCATGGGCGCGGGCCGATCGATCGCCGTGCAGAACTTCAACGAACAGGCCTGCATCCTGGCGCTGGGGGCGTTCTACAGCCTGTCCACGGGCCTGGGGCTGTCGGCCTTCGGCGCGATCACCGCGTTCGGCGTGGTGGTGGCCGGCATGATGTTGCTGATCCAGCGCTGGCACCAGTACAACACCGTTCACCATCGCGAGGAAGTCGAGCACCTGTTGCAGATCGCCCGCGACGACAACGCCCACGGCTGAACCCCTCCCTCTGGCGCATGGCGCCTGCCTTTTCCACATCAGTCCCGCATGCGTCGCCTGCTTCCTGTTTTTGCGCTCCTGCTCAACGCTCTGGTCTGGGGTGTTTCATGGTGGCCGTTCCGGCAACTGGAGGCCCATGGCCTGCATCCGTTGTGGGCCACGGCGCTGATCTATCTGGCGGCGCTGCTGGTCCTGTGGGTGTTGCGCCCGCAAGCCTGGCGCGGTCTGCTGGCGCACCCCCTGCTGTGGCTGCTGATGGCCGCTTCGGGCCTGACCAACGTGGGCTTCAACTGGGCCGTGACCGTGGGCGACGTGGTGCGCGTGGTTCTGCTGTTCTACCTCATGCCGGCCTGGTCGGTGCTGCTGGCCTGGCCGCTGCTGGGTGAAAAGCCGACAACGGGCGCGCTGGTGCGGCTGGCGCTGGCCTGGAGCGGCGTGGTTGTCGTGCTCAAGACGCCCGAGGCGGCCTGGCCAGTGCCCGAATCGTTGGCCGACTGGCTGGCCTTGATGGGGGGCCTGACCTTCGCACTGACCAACATCCTGCTGAAAAAGCTCAACCAGACACCGCCCGAGTCGCGGATGGTGGCCATGTTCGGCGGAGGCGCGCTGATGGCCACACTGGTGGCCCTGATGGGCACGGTCCAGGGCGTCGTGACCAGCCCTCTTGCACCGGCACCCGGATGGATCGGCACCGCTGTGCTGCTCGGCGCGGCTTTCCTGGCCGGCAATCTGGCACTGCAATACGGCGCGGCGCGGCTGGCGGCCCACACCACGGCGCTGGTGATGCTGTCCGAGGTGGTGTTTGCCAGCGTGTCCGCGGTGACGCTGGGGGCAGGC
>JBGSNW010000010.1:0-2208 GCA_041739435.1 Burkholderiaceae bacterium | reverse complement strand
GCACCGGCCGCATCGGCAGCATCACCGGCGGCATCCGCGCCTGCGCCCGCCGCGTCGGCCCCGGCTTCCGCCCCCGCGGCCAAGTCCTGAGGAGCGCGGCACATGGCCCGATTTTTCATTGACCGCCCGATTTTTGCGTGGGTGATCGCGCTGTTCATCCTGGTGATGGGCGGGGTGGCCATCACGCAGTTGCCCGTGGCGCAGTACCCCCCGGTGGCGCCGCCGTCCATCGTGATCACGGCCACCTACCCCGGCGCTTCGGCGCAGGCGCTGGAAGACAGCGTGCTGAGCGTGATCGAGCAGGAAATGAACGGCTCGCCGGGCCTGATCTACATGGAGTCGGTGGCGCAGGCCAACGGCAGCGGGCAGATCACGCTGAGCTACGAGTCGGGCACCAACGCCGACCTGGCGCAGGTGGACGTGCAAAACCGCCTGGGCCGTGCGTCGCCACGCCTGCCCGGCGCCGTGACGCAACAGGGCGTGCGGGTGGACAAGGCGCGTTCGAACTTCCTGCTGTTCACGATCCTGTCGTCCGACAACGGCGAATTCGATCCGATTGCGCTGGGCGACTACGCCTCGCGCACCGTGCTGCCCGAGATCCAGCGCATTCCCGGCGTGGGCCAGGCGCAGCTGTTTGGCACCGAGCGCGCCATGCGCATCTGGATCGACCCGGCACGGCTGCTGAGCTTCAACCTCGGGCCCGCCGACGTGAACAACGCCATCCGAGCGCAGAACGCCCAGGTGTCTTCGGGGGGCATTGGCGAGCTGCCCAACGTGGCGGGCCAGGGCGTGGCGGCCACGGTGGTGGTGGAGGGGCAGCTGGCCTCGGTGGAGCAGTTTGGCAACATCGTGCTGCGCGCCAACACCGACGGCTCCACCGTGCGGCTCAAGGACGTGGCGCGCATCGAAATGGGCGCGCAGACCTACGCCACTTCCGCGCGGCTCAACGGCAACCCGTCCACCGGCATCGGGGTGCAGCTCTCGCCCACGGGCAACGCGGTGGCCACGGCCAAGGCGATTCGCGCCCGCATGGAAGAGCTGTCCAAGTTCTTCCCCAAGGGCATGAAGTGGGCCATCCCGTACGACAGCTCGCGTTTCATCAGCATCTCGATCTCGCAGGTGGTCGAGACGCTGCTCGAAGCCATGGTGCTGGTGTTCCTGGTGATGTTTCTGTTTCTGCAGAACTTTCGCTACACCATCATCCCGGCCATCGTGGTGCCGGTGTCGCTGCTGGGCACGTTCGCGGTGCTGCTGGCGCTGGGGTTCTCGATCAACGTGCTGACCATGTTCGGCATGGTGCTGGTGATCGGCATCGTGGTGGACGACGCCATCGTGGTGGTGGAGAACGTCGAGCGCATCATGAGCAACGAAGGCCTGCCGCCGCGCGAGGCCACGCGCAAGGCCATGGGGCAGATCAGCGGCGCCATCATCGGCATCACGGTGGTGCTGGTGTCGGTGTTCGTGCCGCTGGCGTTCTTTGGCGGGGCGGTGGGCAACATCTACCGGCAGTTCTCGGCGGTGATGGTCACGTCCATCCTGTTCTCGGCGTTCATGGCGCTGTCGCTCACGCCGGCGCTGTGCGCCACGCTGCTCAAGCCGGTGCAGGCGGGGCATCACCATGAAAAAAGCGGCTTTTTTGGCGTGTTCAACCGCGGGTTTGCGCGCACCGCCAAGGGCTATGAGGGCTGGGTGGCGCGGCTGCTGGGCAAGGCACCACGTTATCTGGTGATTTACGCGGCCATCGTCGGCGCGGTGGTGGTGGTGTTTGCGCGCCTGCCGTCGGCGTTCCTGCCCAGCGAGGACCAGGGCTACCTGATCATCAACGTGCAACTGCCGCCCGGGGCCACGCGCGAGCGCACCTCGGCCGTGATCGAGCAGGTGGAGTCCTACATCCTCAAGCAGCCCGAGGTGCAAAGCATGGTGGGTGTGCTGGGCTTCAGCTTCTCGGGCCAGGGGCAAAACGCGGCGCTGGCGTTCGTCACGCTCAAGGACTGGAGCGAACGCAAGGGCGCCGGTGCCACGGCGCAGGCGGTGGCGGGGCGCGCGTTCGGGGCGTTTTCCGGCATCCGCGACGCCTTCATCTTTGCGTTGAGCCCGCCACCCATTCCCGAGCTGGGCACGGTGTCGGGCTTCAACTTCCGGCTGCAGGACCGTGGCGGCAACGGCCACGCCGCCCTGCTGGCCGCGCGCAACCCGCTGTTGGGTGCC